>JAVVFE010000507.1:0-1539 GCA_032251175.1 Thermohalobaculum sp. | reverse complement strand
TGCGCCCGCCCGAAGGTCATGTAGAGCCCGACGACCAGCGCGAGAATGCCGAACACCGCCACCAGCGTGGCCGAGCGCAACTGCGTGGCGGTCAGCATCCCCGCCACGGCACCGAGCGCGATACCCGGCCCCCAGCCCTTGAGGATGCCGGTATCGACCGCCCCCTTGCGGTGATGCGACGTCACCGAGCGGATCGAGGTCACCACGATGGTGGCGAGCGACGTGGCGAGGCAGATCTGCATCAGCGCCGGGCTGGTGTAGCCGAGGCTCCAGAAGACATAGTAGAAGGCGGGCACCAACACGATGCCGCCGCCCACGCCCAGAAGCCCGGCGATCACGCCCGCGAAGGCCCCCGTGGCCATCAGCAGCGCGAGCATCGGCAGAAGATCGGCGAGGGGCGGCATCGGCGGTGCTCCGTGGCGGCTGTTCCTGGCCGCCGCAGTAGTCGGCGACGCGGGCAGGTGCAACGGCTTTGAGCACCGCCGCCCGGTGGCCGACGATCACGAGGCGGCGCACAGCCCCTCCTGCGTGACCGCCGCCAGGGCCACGCGCAGCACGTCGAGCCCGGCACCGGGGCGGCTCGCCCGCTCCGACAGGCAGCGCCGCCAGGCCCGGGCCCCGGGCCGCCCGGCGAACAGCCCCAGCATGTGCCGCGTCACCTGATGCAGCCGCCCGCCGGCCGCCAGATGGCGGGCGATGTAGGGCTCCATCGCCGCCACCACGGCCTCGGGCGCGGGCGGCGGCGGGCCGCCATGCAACCGCGCGTCGGCCTCGGCCAGCGCGCCCATCGGGTCGTGATAGGCGGCGCGACCGATCATCGCCCCGTCGAGTCCCTGCGCGAGGAAGCCCTCGACCTCGCCGATGCGGGTGATGCCGCCGTTGATCCAGATCTCCAGCGCCGGGAAGGCGCGCTTCATCGCCACCACCAGCGCATGGTCGAGCGGCGGAACCTCGCGGTTCTCCTTCGGGCTGAGGCCTTGCAGCCAGGCCTTGCGGGCATGGATGACGAAGCGGCGCACGCCCGTGGCCGCCACCGTCTCCAGGAAGGCGGGCAGCACATCCTCGGGGGTCTGCTCGTCCACGCCGATGCGGCACTTGACGCTGATCGCGGGGCCGTCCGGCCCGGCGGCCTCCAGCATCGCGGCGCAGCATTCGGCCACCAGCGCCGGGCGGCGCATCAGCACCGCGCCGAAACAGCCCGACTGCACCCGGTCGGACGGGCAGCCGACGTTGAGGTTGATGCCCGCAAAGCCCCGCCCCGCGGCCAGCCGCACCGCCGCCGCCAGCTCGCCCGGGTCCGCCCCGCCCAGTTGCAACACCAGCGGATGCTCGGCCGGGTCGTGATCGAGCAGGTGCAGCGCCCCGCCCTGCACCAGCGCGGGGGCCGCGACCATCTCGGTCCAGAGCTCGGCCCGCGCGCTGATCTGCCGGTGCAGATAGCGGCAATGCCGGTCGGTCCAGTCCATCATGGGGGCGACCGAGATTTTGGAGGGGGGATAGGGGTCCATTCGCCGTGTCTTCAACCTGTTCGCCCTGGCG
>JAVVFE010000506.1:0-1598 GCA_032251175.1 Thermohalobaculum sp. | reverse complement strand
CAACGCCTTGGTGACGCGCGCAGAAAAGACCTCGCGATCGACTGCGAGCGCGCCGCCTGCGGGGACCGAAGCCTCGGCGGCCGCGGCCATCATGATCGAGCCCGCCTGTCGCATCTCCCAATGCAGCAGGCCGACCGCGTTGGTCTCAGCGTCGTCCGAGCGGAAGGAATTCGAGCAGACCAGTTCCGCGAGGCCGGCGGTCTGGTGCGCGTCGGTGCCGACGGTCGGGCGCATCTCGTGCAGCACCACGGGGACACCCATGGCCGCGGCGGCCCAGGCGGCTTCGGATCCCGCCATGCCGCCGCCGATGATGTGGATGGGCTCGGTCATGGCGCGGGGATAGGCGCGGCGGCGGTGCGGGTCAAGGGCGGGGCCGGCGTTGCGGCGCGCGCTCAGGCGGCGGGCGGGAAGCGTGCTTCCATCTCGCGCCGGGCCAAGACGTCGGGGCGGGCGGCGTCGATGTCGACCGCCTCCCAGCGGATCACCTCGCCGCGCGCGATCGGGTGCCGGACGATGGCGTTGTGAGCAAGGCCGATGGGGAGCGCGCCATCGGCCATCGCGCGGCTGGCGGGGGCGACGCGGCCGTAGGCGGCGAAGCCACCCTCGCCATCCAGCCGGTCGCCGGGCTTCAGGTCGCGCTTGGCCACCGCCATCACGTCGGCGCGGAACTCGCGTGCCGTGCCGGTCGCGCGCCCCTCGCGCGCCGCGCGCAGCACCGAGACGCCGAGTTCGAGGCCGATCAGGTGGCAGGGGCGGTAGAGCGCGGCATAGCGCCCGGTCTTGTCGGTCTTGACGCCGTATTGCGCGAAGCAGGCGGCGGTGTAGGGGGTCGGCGCCTCGACCACGACATAGACGCCCCAGCGCAGGTCGCGGAACACCGGGCGGCCGTCGCGCTCGTCGCAGGCCACCACCTCGACCATGCCCTTGGCGTCGAGGATGCCGCCATCCGCGCGCGGGCGCAGCACATGCGCAAGATCGTCCACGCCGCAGGGCGGGAAGGCGAGGCCCATGGCGGGCGCGTTCAGCCCGCAGGCATTGGCGATCGCCGCCATCTCGATCGCCGACTTGGTGCCGTCCATGAACGAGGTGAACATCTGGCTGTTCATGCCGGCGGCCTTCGCGCCCTCGGCGGTGATGCCGTAGTGGTCCCAGACCCGGTCGGGGGTGAGGTCATGATAGCCGGGGAGGTATTTCGTGCCCTTGCCGGCGGCGATCACCGCAAAGCCGCAGTTGCGCGCCCAGTCGACAAGCTCGGCGACGAGGGCGGGCTGGTCGCCATAGGCCATCGAGATCACCACGCCGGCCGCATCCGCCTCGGCGGCCAGCAGCGGGCCGACCAGGCAGTCGGCCTCGACGTTCACCATCACCACATGGCGCCGGGCGGCAATCGCGGCGCGGGCGTGGCGGATGCCGGCGAGCGGGTTGCCGGTGGCCTCGATCACCACGTCGAGATCGACCTCGCGCGCCATTGCCGCGCCGTCGTCGAGAAAGGCGGTGCGGGCGATCCGCGCCGCATCCCAGCCCACCGCTTCGCAGGCGCGCCGGGCGCGGGCGGGGTCGAGATCGGCGATGGCCGCGACCTCGAGCGCCGGGGTTGT
>JAVVFE010000505.1:0-1642 GCA_032251175.1 Thermohalobaculum sp. | reverse complement strand
GCTTCGGCCTGCTCTCGTCCAGCAGCGCCTGCGGCCGCTCGCAGGTCTCCAGCCCATGGGCCACCACCAGCCGGTCGACGAAGCCGGTGGGCAGCGGCCACAGCGTCTCCTCGATCAGGGTCGCGAGGTTGGGGCCCTCGTCGGGCCAGGGGCACACCCCCTGTTGCGCCGGCATCAGGCACAGCACCCGCTCGGCGCGGTCGATGAAGGGCCGCAGCAGGGGCGCCGCGAAGCCGAAGCCGGCAACCGTCATGCCGCGCGTGTCGGGCCACATCGCCGCCAGCCGCTCGCGCAGGCTGCGCTGCACCATCCGGCCCAGCGGAGTGGCGGTGTAGAACTTCCTGAGGTCGACGACGTCGGGATGCATGGGCCCACGATGTGCTGTGCCGCGTTGCGGGCTGCGCCCCCCGGGGGCGCGACCGCGTGCAGGAAAGGTGGATACCACTTTTTCGGTTCGAGGGCGCGGCAAAACAGGGCGCGCGCCGTCCCTTCCAATTCACCCGCACGGCAAGATGCCCTAGTCTGACGATCGCCCAGCGCCTGAAGCAAGCCGAGGAGCTTCGCAATGCCCGTCGAGATCGTCACCGTTCCCTGCCGCAGCGACAACTACGCCTATCTGGTCCGCGACACCGCCACCGGGCAGGTTGCGCTGGTCGACGCGCCCGAGGCCGGGCCGATCGAGGCCGCCTTGCGGGACCGGGGCTGGCCGCTCGACCAGATATGGATCACGCATCACCATGGCGACCACACCGAGGCGGTCGATGAACTGCGCGCGCGCCATGGCGCGCGGGTGGTGGGGCACGCGGCCGACCGTGCGCGGCTGCCTGCCCTCGACCGCGAGGTGTCCGAGGGCGAGACCTTCGCCCTCGGCCAGACCGTCGCGCGGGTGGTCGACGTCTCGGGGCACACCATCGGGCACATCGCCTATGTCATCGACGAGGTGCCGGCCGCGTTTACCGCCGACAGCCTGATGGCGCTGGGCTGCGGGCGGGTGTTCGAGGGGACGATGCCGATGATGTGGGCGTCGCTGGGCAAGCTGATGGCGCTGCCGCCCGAGACCGCGATCTATTCGGGCCACAACTACGGCGCCGCGAACGGGCGCTTCGCGCTGACCATCGAGCCCGGCAACGCGGCGCTGCGCGAGCGGATCGAGCGGATCCGCGACGCCGACGCCGCCGGCCGCCCGATTGTGCCGGTGACGCTGGCCGAGGAGCTTGCCACCAACCCGTTCCTGCGCGCGACCGAGGCGTCGGTGAAGGCCGCGGTCGGCATGCCCGGCGCCCCGGACGCCGAGGTGTTCGCCGAGGTGCGCCGCCGCAAGGACCAGTTCTGAGCCTGCCCGCCCACGGCTCGCGCAGGCGCCGCCGAAGCGATGGCGCAAGGGCGGGCGTGGCGCGCGCGGGCGCCCTCGCCGGGATGACCCGCCTTCGGTGGCACCTGTCCCGCCCACCCGGGACGGCGGCGCGCCGCCGCTATGGCGCGTCCGGCGCGTGCTCGAGGATCACCGCCCCCAGCGGCGGCAGGGTGAGGGTGGCCGAGCAGGGCAGGCCGTGGCTCGGCTCGGCGCGCGCGCCGACCGTGCCCATGTTGCCGATCCCCGCGCCGCCATACTCGCGCGCGTCGGTGTTCAGCCGCTCGGCCC
>JAVVFE010000504.1:0-1672 GCA_032251175.1 Thermohalobaculum sp. | reverse complement strand
CCCGATGCGCCAAATGCGACGGGAGCAGGCGGAATCGGGCGCGAGGCCGCGTGAAAATCCAGCGCAGGATTTCACGCAAGCGGCGCGGGCAAAGCGCGCGCGGCGGGACGGAATCGCAGGACGGGACGGCGGGCAGGGTGATGCGGGTCGAGGCAGCGCGGGTGGACGAGACGGCGCGCGCGGGCGGCGTGGGCGCCGACCTGCGGGCGCTGAGGCGCGCGCGGGGGCTGACGCTGTCGGCGCTGGCGCTGAGCGTCGGGCGCTCGGTCGGCTGGCTGTCCGAGGTCGAGCGCGGCCTGACCGACCCCTCGATCGCGGACCTCAGGCGCATCGCCTCGGCGCTCGACCAGCCGCTCTCGCTGTTCTTCGGCGGCGCCGAGGGGCCCGAGCACGAGCGCGGGCACGTCGTGCGCGCGGGCGCGCGCCGGGTTCTGGGCTCGGCCGGGCAGGGGCTGCGCGAGGAACTGCTGTCGCCGGATCTGTCGGGCAGCTTCGAGATCGTGCGCTCGGTGTTCGAGCCCGGCGCGGACCTGGCCGAGGTGGCGCAGCGCCCGACCGAGGAGGCCGGCTACCTGGTGTCCGGCAGGCTCGATGTCTGGCTCGGCGGGCGCTGGATCGCGCTGGGGCCGGGCGACAGTTTCCGCATCCGGGGCGAGCCGTTCCGCTGGCGCAACCCGGGCGCCGAGCCCGCCGTGGCGATCTGGGTGATCGCGCCGCCGGTCTATTGAGGAGGCCATGGTGCCCGAATTCGAGCTGCTGACCATCCTGACCTTCATGGCGGCGTCGCTGACGCTGAACCTGACGCCGGGGGCTGACGTGATGTTCATCACCGCGTCGGGCGCCGCGGGCGGGCCGCGCGCGGGCGTGGCGGCGGGGCTGGGCGTCAGTATCGGCAGCCTGTGGCATGTCGGCCTTGCCGCGGGCGGGGTGGCGGCGCTGATCGCGGCCGAGCCGGTGCTGTTCGACGCGCTGCGCTGGGGGGGTGCTGCGTATCTGATGTGGCTGGCGGTGCAGGCCTGGCGCGCCGGGCCGCCCGAGCCCGGGCAGGGGGCGGCGGATGTCTGGCGCGCGTTCCGCCGCGGCGCGCTCACCAACATCCTGAACCCCAAGGTGGCGGTCTTCGTGCTGGCCTTCCTGCCGCAGTTCGTGCGGCCCGAGGCGGGGCACGCCTGGGCGCAGATCGCGGCGCTGGGGGTGCTGTTCGCGGTCGGCTCGGTGCCGGTCAATTGCGGCTACGGCCTGATGGCGGGGCATTTCGCGGCCCGCCTGCGCCGCGCGGGGCGGGTGATGAACCGGCTCAGCGCCATCGTTTTCGGCGGGCTTGCGGCCCGGCTTGCAATCAACTGAGGGAGGGCGTCATGGCCGATCTGCCGGGCACCGCGCGTGTGGTCATCATCGGAGGGGGGGCGGTCGGCGCCTCTGCGCTCTATCATCTGGCGCTCGCGGGCTGGACCGACTGCGTGCTGCTGGAGAAGAACGAACTGACCAGCGGGTCCACCTGGCACGCGGCGGGCAACGTGCCGACCTTCTCGGCCTCGTGGTCGATCATGAACATGCAGCGGTATTCGGCCAGCCTCTACCGCGAGCTGGCCGGGCGCGTGGACTATCCGATGAACTACCACGTCACCGGCTCGATCCGCCTGGCCCACACGGCCGAGCGGATGCAGGAATT
>JAVVFE010000503.1:0-1680 GCA_032251175.1 Thermohalobaculum sp. | reverse complement strand
CGCCACCTCGGCCGCGGCATCGAGCGCGCTCGCAAGCGGCGTGCCCCCGCCCCCCGGCAGCCCCGACAGCGTGCGCTTGGCCCGCAGCAGCGAGCGGGTCGGCGGCAGGACCAGCTCGGCCCCCTGCCCGCGGAAGCTGATCAGCGCCACATGGTCGCGCCGCCTGTAGGCCTCGGCCAGCAGCAGTTCGACCGCGCCCTTGGCCTCGGCCAGCCGCGCGAGCGCCGCCGAGCCCGAGGCATCGACCACGAAAACCGTGGTGGTCTCACTGCGCTCGCGGAAGCGGCGGATGCGGAAGTCGTCGCGCCGTACCTCGATCCGCGCGCCGCCCGCGCGCCGGCGCAGCGGCTGCCAGGGCGCGGCCGCCCGCAGCGTGTCGAGCAGCGCAAGCCGGGCGCCGCCCGTCGGCTCGCCCCGCCGGGTGCCCAGCGGGCGCCCGCGCAGGACCGAGGCGCGCACCTGCCCCGCCTTGCCCTGGGCCCCGCCGGGTCGCGCCATCCCGGCCCTGAGCCGGTCGAGCACACCCGCCGGCAGCGCCGCCGCGACGGCGGCCAGCAGGATCTCGTCGAGCGGCGGCAGCGGGCGCTCGGCCTCGTCCTCGGCCGTCTCGGGCGGGGTCTCGGGCTCGGGCGGATCGTCGGGCGGGGGGGCTTCGGCCTCCACCTCGGCCGGCAGGCGCGTCGCACGCGGCGCGAGCACCAGTTGCACGGCGAGTTCCAGATCGGTCTCGCCCACCGCATCGCGCCCGTCGAGCGCGGCGAGCGCGCGGGCGGCCCGCAGCGCCATCTGCGGCGCGCGCAGCGATGCGATGCCAAGCAGGACCGCGCTCGCGCACAGCGCCTCGACCATCGCGCCGTCGATCGACACCGCCGCAAGGCGCGCACGGGCAGCGTCGACCGCGTCGCGGCCATGTTCGGGCGCCGCAAGGTCGTGGATCGAGACATTGGTGAGATCGGGCCAGAGGGCCAGCCGGTCAGCGAGCGCCGCGGGCGGCGCCTCGTCCGGAGCGATTCCCTCGTCCAGCGCAAGAACCCCGACCCGTGCGGCATGGCGCGCCTGCACGCCCTCGCGCTCGACCCGCACCGCGCCCTCGTCCAGCGCCGCGCAAAGATGCGCGACCACGCCGCGCGCCAGCCGCATCGCCGCGGTCAGGTTGACGTCGAGCACCGCCTGCCAGTCGGCATCGCCCATGCGCATGAACAGCCCGTCGCGGGTGATGCCGGCGTTGTTCACCAGGATGTCCACCGCCCCCAGCACCTCGGCCGCGCGCTTGGGCAGCGCCTCGACCGCCTGCGGGTCGGACAGGTCGCACGCCAGCACATGCGCGCGCTCGCCCAGTTCCGCCGCCAGCGCCTCGAGCGGCCCCTCGCGGGTGCCCGAAAGCGCCACCGCGGCGCCCGCGCCGTGCAGCGCCCGCGCGATCGCGGCGCCAATCCCGCCCGAGGCGCCGGTCACCAGCGCCCCCTTGCCCGAAAGATCGACCATCCGCCCCTCCCGTGGTTCCGGCGCCGGCCTCAGCGCTCGGTCAGTTTCAACTCGATGCGCCGGTTCTGCGCCCGCGCCTCGGGGCTGTCGCCGGTCGCCACCGGCTGATACTCGCCGAAGCCCGCCGCGGCAAGCCGGCCGGGCGGGAACCCGAGGTCGTCGATCATGTAGCGCACCACCGACAGCGCCCGCGCC
>JAVVFE010000502.1:0-1682 GCA_032251175.1 Thermohalobaculum sp. | reverse complement strand
CTCACCTGATACGTAGAACACCGTTCCGTCACCGCCAGCCACCCGGCCGCAAGCGCGAGCCCCTCGGCCGCGGGGGCGGACCGCGCGACCGGAGCCGGGCGGCGCAGCTCGGCCGCGGGCAGCCGGACGGCGAACAGATCGCGCGGGATCTCGAGATGCACCGGGCGGGGGCGCGCGCCCTCGAACACCGCGAAGGCCCGGGCGAGGACGGCCGGCAGTTGCGCCGGGTCGGCGAGGCGGTGGCTGAAGGCCGCGGCATGGGCGGCCATGCCGGTCGAATCGCGGACCTCGTGCAGGTCGCCCGCGCCCATGCCCAGCACCGGGCGGGCATTGACCGACGAGATCACCAGCATCGGCACGCTGTCGGCGAACGCCTGCGCCATCGGGGTGAGCATGTTGGTGAGCCCCGGGCCGGTGATCACGAACACCGCCGCCACCCGCCCGGTGGCGCGGGCGTAGCCGTCGGCGGCGAAGCCTGCGCCCTGCTCGTGGCGCGGCGTGAGGTGGCGGATCGGGCTCTGGCCCAGGCCGCGATACATCTCGATGGTGTGGACGCCGGGGATGCCGAACACGGTGTCGATGCCGTAGAGGTCGAGCCAGGCCACCAGCCGCTCGCCCAGCGTCTCCTCGGGCCGCGCCGTCGCCTGGTCCATTCCGGCCTCCCCTGCCATGCCCCTGCCATGCCCCTGCGCCGAAGGGTCGGCCCGGGGCGCCGCGATGGCAAGCCCGGGCGCGACGCCATCGGTCGCATGCGGGCAGAATGTGCCGGGCACGACATCCATGGCGCGGGCGGGCGAGCGGCGCGCGGCGGTCTGGCGCATCAAGTCCGGGATTGCCGGCCGACTCGCGCCCGGACCCCGATCCCAAGCCCGGACGCCGCCCGCATGGCCCTGAATGTCCGCCATCCCGTCTGGCTGCCCGCGGCCCCGTCGCCGGGGGTGCGGACCTTCTCGTTCCTGTTCCTGATCGAGACCATGGCGCGCGCCTCGACCGCGACGGTCGTGCCGTTGCAGGCCTACGACCTGCTGCGCGACGAGCGCATGGTCAGTTTTCTCTATACCAGCGTCGGCATCGTGGCGCTGGCGGCGAGCTTCGTGATCCCGTTCCTGATCCGCCGCCTCAGCCGGCGCTGGACCTACACCATCGGCGCGGTGGCGCTGGCGCTCGCCTACCTCGCGCTGTGGACGCAGACGCTGGGGGGACAGGCGGGGGGGATGCTGCTGAGGGTGTTCGGGACCTCGTGCCTGAACATCACGCTGAGCCTTTACGTGATGGATTTCATCCGCAAGCAGGACTTCGTGCGCAACGATGCGACGCGGATGGCGATCTCGACGGTCGGCTGGGCGAGCGCGCCGACCATCGGCGTCTGGCTCTATGCCGGCATCGGGCCCGGGGCGGTCTATGGCTGGAGCATCGCCTGGGCGACGATCCTGGTCGGCGTGTTCTGGTTCTTCCGCCTGACCGAGAACAAGGCGATCGTGCCGGGGCGGATCGCGCCGTCGAACCCGCTGCGCAACATCCGCCGCTTTGTCGCGCAGCCGCGCCTGCGGCTGGCCTGGACCATCGCCTTCGGACGGTCGAGCTTCTGGGTGACGTTCTTCGTCTATGTGCCGATCACCATGGTCGCGGCCGGCGAGGGCCAGGCGGCCGGCGCCTATGTGATTTCGGCCGGCAACGCGCTG
>JAVVFE010000501.1:0-1693 GCA_032251175.1 Thermohalobaculum sp. | reverse complement strand
GGACCGAGGCCGAGACCGCGATGCGCGGCTTCATGGAACGCTGGATTTCGGACGCCAACCTCGTCACCCGCGAGGAGTTCGAGGCCGTGCGCGAGATGGCCGAGCGCGCGCGCGCCGAGAACGAGGCGCTGAAAGCCCGGCTCGACGCGCTGGACGCGAAGAAGAAATAGACCCCGCCGCTGCCCCAGATTCGCCTCGCGCTCGCGCTCGCCGCGCGACGAAAGCGGCTGGGGACGTCCTCGCGACGGTCGGTCACAATACGCCACGCGCCCGCGCATGTCTCGCCGCCCGCGCATGTCGCGCGAGGCCCCGGAACGCCGCGCACGTCGCAGGCTGAATGCGGGCGGGCATCACGGCACCCCCTTGTGGAACGCCGCGCGCGCGCGGCGCACGAGGATCAGTCGCACGAGGATCATATGGCCCGGGGAAGGGCGATGCGTCATCCCATCCCGGACGCCACGCCCGCGCATGTCGCACGAGGCCCCGGATCGAGCCCGGGGCCCGGTCCGGCGTGGCGCGAAGGTCCCGGGCCGCGTCACCGCAGGCCCGGCCTCGGCGCCGGGGGCCAGCGCGCGTTCATGGCCCGCGAGGTCCCGAGCCCACTCCGCCGCCGGTCCGGCGGTGACGCGGTCGCCCGGCAACGGCCGCGACACGGGCACCGCGCGCCAGCCACCCCGCACGCGCCGCGCGTCAGGGCGCGCATCGGCCGTGCCGGCGCTGCACCCCGCGCGTGCCCTCGGCCATGCCGCCCTGCGCTCGCCCAGCCGGGCCCGGCACCGCGCCGCGCCCGAACCTTTCGTGAATCTTTCGCGGCGGCGGTGAATTCGCTTTACGCTCCGTCTGCCCGGTGCCACCATATTTCGTGGATCGGGGCACGGCCTTCCACGATCCATGGCAACCCTGGGTGCATCCTGTGGGCAGCGCCTCAAGGGACCACCAGACAGGAGGGGGTATCGAGGCAATGAGCGCAGTCGAGCAGGATTTTCTCGCAGCCGACATCCATCCCATCGACATGGTCGAGAGCCTGGCGGAACAGTCGCGCTGGGATTTCGACCGGCTGGGCGAGGACCAGATCGCCATGGCGATCGAAGGCGCCTGGCGCACCTATTCGCTGTCGCTGGCCTGGTCGGGCTATGACGACATGCTGCGGCTGGTGTGCTCGTTCGAACTCGATCCCGCGCCCGAACGCCGGACCGAGATCGTCCGCCTGATCCACATGGTCAACGACAAGATCTGGAACGGCAGCTTCGTCCACTGGGCCGACCAGGGCATGCTGGCCTTCCGCTACGGCCTGACGCTGGCCGGGGGCGCGACCGCCACGCCCGAGCAGATCGAGGCGATGGTGCTGTCGGCGGTGGCGCTCAGCGAGCGGTTCTACCCCGCCTTCCAGCTTGTCGGCTGGGGCGACGAGGCGGCCGAGACCGCGCTGAGGGTCGCGATCGAGGAGCATTACGGCACGGCTTGAGGCGCCGCCCGGGCCCGCGCGCGGGGGGGCGCGCGGGCATCCATCCAACCGATGGCGCCGGACCGGGCGCCTGCGACCCGCGGTTGACGCGGCGCAGGCGCCCGGTCCATTTCAGGGGCTGCATGGGCGCGGCGGATCGGAGGGAAGGCGATGACGGGTCTCGAGGGCGCGGGGGTTTCCTCGCTGGTGCTGCTGGGCTGCGGCAAGATGGGCGGCGCGATGCTGAAG
>JAVVFE010000500.1:0-1699 GCA_032251175.1 Thermohalobaculum sp. | reverse complement strand
CCGCCCCCGGACTGCGGCGCCGCCTCGGCTTCTGGCTGCTGACGCTCTACGGCGCGGGCGTCATGGTGGGGGCGGGGATCTATGTCCTCGTCGGTGCGGTCGCGGGCGAGGCCGGGGTCTGGGCGCCCGCATCCTTCCTGCTCGCGGCCCTGATCGCCCTGCCCACGGCGCTGAGCTATGCCGAGCTTTCGGGCCGCATCCCCGAGGCGGCGGGCGAGGCCGCCTATATCCGCACCGCGACCGGCTGGGTCTGGGCGGCGGCGGCGGCGGGCCTGGCCATTGAGCTCACCGGCGTCGTCTCGGCGGCTGCGGTGTTGCAGGGGGGCGTGGGCTACCTGCGCGCGATCGTGCCGCTCGACGAGATCGGGCTGATCGTCGGCATTGGCGTGTTCCTCGGGTTCGCGGCGCTGGTTGGCGTGCTCGAGTCGCTGCTGCTCGCGGCCGCGCTCACGCTGATCGAGATCGCGGGCCTTGGGATCGTCGCGGGCGCGGGGCTGAGCGGCCCCGCCGTCGTGCAAACGGCCGAGGCCGCGGCCTTCGCGCCGATGGGGATTGCCGCGGCAGGCGTGCTGGCGTTCTTCGCCTTCCTCGGCTTCGAGGACATGGTGAACATGGTCGAGGAGACGCGCGAGCCCGCCCGCCTGATGCCGCGCGCGATCCTGGCCGCGCTGGTCATCACGACGGTGCTCTACGCGCTGGTCTCGTGGGCGGCGGTGCGCGCCGTGCCGGTGGCCGAGCTTGCCGCCAGCCGCCAGCCGCTGGTGCTGGTGTTCGAGCGCGCGACCGGGCAGGGCGCGGGGTTCCTCGCCATCATCGCCGTGGCGGCGGCGCTGAACGGGGTGCTCGCGCAGATCGTGATGTCGGCGCGGGTGCTCTATGGGCTGGGGCGGTTCGTGCCGGCGCTGGGGGTGTTCCACCGCGCGCATCGCCGCTTCGGCACGCCGGTGCTGGGCACGGCGGTGGCGACGGCGGCGACCATCGGGCTCGCGCTGACCGCGCCGCTGGTCGCGCTGGCCGAGATCAGCGCGCTCTTGCTGCTGGCGGTCTTTCTTGCCATCAACCTCGCGCTGGTGCGGCTCAAGCGGCGCGGGCCGGCGCCGGCGGGCGGGTTCGTCGCGCCCGGCTGGGTGCCGGTGGCGGGGGCAGGACTTTCCGCGCTCGCGCTGGTCTGGGGAATGGCGACATGACGGGACATGAGGGCATGGACGAGGATCGCCCCCTGCCGGACGCGGGCGGACCTGCGGCCGGGGCGGCGCACCAACCCAGCGCGAGCGCCGCGCACCAGACCGGGGCGAGCGTGACGCTCGACGGAGCGGCGCTGCTGGCGCGGATGCCGCCGGTGCGCGGGCGGCTCGGCGCCATGCGCCCGCTCGCGGATTTGTCGTGGCTCAGGGTCGGCGGACCGGCCGAGGTGTTCTTCCAGCCCGCCGACGCCCGCGACCTCGCCGAGTTCCTGCGCGCCCTGCCGGACGACGTGGCCCTGATGCCGCTGGGGCTCTGCTCGAACCTCATCATCCGCGACGGCGGCCTGCCGGGGGTGGCGATCCGGCTGGGCGCGGCCTTCGCCGGGATCGAGGTGCTCGACGGCGCGCGCCTGCGGGTGGGGGCGGCCGCGCTCGACAGCCGGGTCGCGATCGCCGCGGCCGAGGCCGGCATCGGCGGGCTCGAATTCCTGCGCACCATCCCGGGCGCGATCGGC
>JAVVFE010000499.1:0-1705 GCA_032251175.1 Thermohalobaculum sp. | reverse complement strand
GGGATGGGCGGCGTTGCGAGCGGGGCGGCAGACGGGACGGCGGGCGATGCTGGCGGGGCTGCTTGCGCTTGCCGTGGCGCCCGGCGCCCTGGCGCTGGATGCGCCGCTGCCGCGGCCGCGCCCCGCGGCGGTGCCGGGGGCGAGCGCCGGCGCCCCGACGCCTGCCGCCGCCGCCCTGCCGCACGCGCCGAGCGGGGTGCAGGGCTGGCTGGCGGTCGATCTGGACAGCGGCGCGGTGCTCGACGCGCAGGGCGCCGGGCGGCCGATGGCGCCGGCCTCGGTCGCCAAGCTGCCGACCGCGGTCTATGCGCTGGAGCGGCTGGGTCCCGGGCACCGGTTCGAGACCCGCCTGCTGGCGCGCGGCGAGATCGCGGGCGACCGGATCGAGGGCGATCTGATCCTGGCGGGCGGGGGCGACCCCGAACTCGACACCGACGCGCTGCTGCCGCTGGTGATGGCGGCGAAGGCTGCGGGCCTGCGCCGGGTGAGCGGGCGCTTTCTGGTCGATCCGGGCCCGGCGCCGGAACTGCCGGCGATCGACCCCGAACAGCCCGAGGATGCGGCCTACAATCCCGGCGTCTCGGGCCTGAACCTCAATTTCAACCGGGTCCGGGTGGAGTGGCCCGACCGCGCGGCGCAGTCGGACATTCAGGTGACGGCGCGCGCGCTGCGGCTGAACCCCGGCGTCACCGGCGTGCGGGTGGTCTCGGCCGCGGCCAGCGACGGCGCGGTGCTGGCGCATTCGGTCGAGGGCGGCGCCGAGGTCTGGCGCATCGCCGACCGCGAGTTGGCAAAACGCGGCGGGCGCTGGCTGCCGGTGCGCCAGCCCGCGGCCTATGCGGGCGAGGTGTTCGCGGCGCTGTGCGCGACGCATGGGATCGTGCTGCCCGGCGCGGTGGCGGGCGCGGCCGCCCCCGGCGACCGGGTGCTGGCGGTGCGCTCGAGCGCGCCGCTGGCCGCGATCCTGGGCGACATGCTGCATCATTCGACCAACCTGACCGCCGAGGTCGTGGGGCAGGCGGCGAGCGGCGTGCCGGGCGACCCGGTGGCGTCGGCGGCGGCGATGAACGCCTGGGCGGCGGGGTTCGCGGGGTTCGCGCCGGATGATGCGGGCTTTGCCTTTGCCAACCACTCGGGGCTTTCGACCGTCTCGCGGGTTTCGGCCGAGCGGATGGTCGATTTCCTGCGCGCGGCGGCCGGGCGGCCGGTGCCCGAGGGGACGGAGCCGGGCAACCCGCGCCTGCCGGGCGGCATCGCGCGGCTGCTGCGGCCCTATTCCATCGCGGCGAAGGAGGATGGCGCGGCCTTCAGGGACCTGACGATTGTGGCCAAGACCGGGACGATGGATTTCGTGCGGGGGCTGGCCGGCTACATCGTCACGCCCAAGGGCAAGCGGCTGGCCTTCGCGGTGTTCGCCAACGACATCGACCGGCGGACCGGCGGGGTCACGCGCATCGACCGCGCCTGGATGGGCCGGGCGCGCGGCTTCGAGAAGGCGCTGCTGCGGCGCTGGGTGGCAATGGCGGACGCGGGCTGAGGCGCGCGCGGCGCGCGCCCCGGTTGGCCGGGCGGTCGGGCGGTGACGGATGCGGGCTGTTACCAGCGTGCATTGACCGAAACCGATCGTCGGGATTTCGCTGCGCCCTGCCCCCGAGCCGGGGCCGCGTTCCGGCTGCTGACGACGCAAAGCGCCCTGGGTCAAGGC
>JAVVFE010000498.1:0-1750 GCA_032251175.1 Thermohalobaculum sp. | reverse complement strand
CTGCGCGCACTGAAGAAGCGGGGGGCGGCCTGATGGCACGGGCATCCTACGAGGGCGTGGTGCTGGCCGCGCCCTTCTCCACCCCTTACACGCGCTACTCGATCGAGACCGCGCATTGGTGGATCGCGAAGGCACTTGCCGGCAGCCTGGCCGCCGCCGGGCTGGCCCCGCGCGAGATCGACGGGTTCTGCGCCGCCTCCTTCACGCTCTTCCCCGATACGGCGGTGGGGCTGACGCAGCACCTCGGGCTTTGCCCGCGCTGGCTCGACCATATCCCGATGGGCGGGGCCTCGGGCGTGGTGGCGCTGCGCCGGGCCGCGCGGGCGGTGCAGGCGGGCGATGCCGATATCGTCGCCTGCGTGGCCGGCGACACCAACCATATCGACAGTTTCCGGCGGCTGCTTTCCTCCTTCAGCCGCTTCGCGATGGATGCGTCATATCCCTACGGCTACGGCGGGCCGAACGCCAATTTCGCCCTGCTGACGGACCGCTACATGCGCGAATACGGTGCCACGCGCGAGATGTTCGGCCATGTCTGCGTGGCGCAGCGGGCGAATGCGCTGCGTTATCCCGGCGCGGTGATGAAGACGCCGCTGACGCTGGCGCAATACCTCGCCGCGCGCCCCATCGCCGACCCGATCGCGCTGTTCGACTGCGTGATGCCCTGCGCGGGCGGCGAGGCGTTCCTCGTGATGCGCGAGGACGAGGCGGCGCGCCGGGGCCTGCCCTTCGCGCGCGTCAAAGCCACCATCGAGCGGCACAACGCCTTCCCCGACGACGCCATTCAACTGCGCGGCGGCTGGGCGATGGATGTGGACGATCTGTGGTCGATGGCGGGCTGCGGGCCGCAGGACATGGACCTCGTGCAGACCTACGACGACTATCCGGTGATCTGCGCCATGCAGTTCGAGGACCTCGGCTTCTGCGCCAAGGGCGAGGGGGCGGCCTTCCTCGCCGCGCACGACCTGACGGTGGCGGGCGATCTGCCGCACAACACCAATGGCGGGCAGCTCTCGGCCGGGCAGGCGGGGGCGGCGGGTGGCTTCATCGGGCTGGTCGAGGCGATCCGGCAGGTGACGGCGCAGGCGGGGCCCACACAGGTGGCGGGGGCGCGCCGGGCGCTCGTCTCGGGCTTCGGGATGATCAACTACGACCGCGGCCTCTGTTCCGCCGCCACCGTGCTGGAGGCGGGCGCATGACCGAACCGCTGCAACCACCGCCGAAGAAGAACCCGCAACTGCGCACTCCGGTGCCGCATGTGCCGCCGATGCTGCGCAGCCGCGCGGCACTCGGCCTGACGCTGGCCGCCGCAGAGGGGCGCTTCATGCTGCAAGGCTGCGCCGCCTGCGGCGCGCTGCAATACCCGCCCCGCGATGCTTGCCGCGAATGCCTCGGCACCGATCTGACCTGGCAGGACGTGCCCGCCGAGGGCGAGCTGATGGCCGAAACCCGGGTGCAGACCTCGCCCGATCTCTATTTCCGCGCCCGCACGCCCTGGCGCATGGGGATGGTGCGGCTCGACGCCGGGCTGTCGATCCTGTGCCACCTGCACGGCGATTGCGCCACGGGCGGGCGCGTGCGGCTGATCGCGCGGCTGGACAGGGCCGGACAGGGCGTCATCATGGCGCGGCCCCCGGAGGCGGGCGAGAACATGGAAGACGACCCCGAGATGCGCGAGCTCTCCGCCCACCCCAAACACCGCCGCGTGCTGATCACCGACGCCCGCGCCCCCGAGGCCCCGGATCTCGCC
>JAVVFE010000497.1:0-1762 GCA_032251175.1 Thermohalobaculum sp. | reverse complement strand
GCTGCATTTCCATCTCGGCTCGCCCGAGACGTTCAAGGCCCAGCCGGCCGACTTCGCGCGCCACGGCTTCGGCCCCGGCGCGCTGTTCCGGGCGCTGATCGCCGAGGCGGGGGGCGAGACGCTGGGCGTCGCGGTCTATTTCCCGGAATTCTCGACCATGCGCGGCCGGCCTGGCGTCTACCTCCAGGACCTGTGGGTGGCCGAAGGGGCGCGCGGCTCGGGGCTCGGGCGGCGCCTCCTTGCCGCCGTGGCGGGCGCGGCAGCGGGATGGGGGGCGGCCTACATGAAGCTTGCCACCCATGTCGACAACCCCGAGGCGGTGCGCTTCTATCACCGCCTCGGCTTCGTGACCGACGCGGGCGAGCGGACATTCGTGATCGAGGGCGGCGCCTATGGCCGCCTTGAGGAGGACCGATGAAGACCTTCCACGATGCCCGCCAGCGGGCGCACGACCCCAGGCATTTCCTGTCCTCGGGCGCCCGGCGCCCCAACCCCGAACAGCCCGCGCGGATCGATGCGCTGCTGGGCGCGGTGCGGGGCCTCGGCTGGCCGGTCGAGGCGCCGGCCGATCACGGCATCGGCCCCATCGCCGCCGTCCACACCGCGGACTACCTGATCTTCCTGCAAACCATCTTCCCCCGCTGGCAGCGGATCGAGGGCGCCTCCGAGGAGGTGATCCCCAACATCCACCCCGACAGCCGGCGCGCGAGCTACCCGAAATCCGCCGTGGGCCAGGCCGGTTGGCACATGGCCGACACCGCCTGCCCGATTTCGGCCGAGACCTGGGACAGCGCCTACTGGAGCGCACAGACCGCGCTGTCCGCCACCGACGCGGTTCTGGGCGGCGCGCGGGCGGCCTATGCGCTGTGCCGCCCGCCGGGGCACCACGCCTTCGCCGATCTGGCCGGCGGGTTCTGCTTCCTCAACAACTCCGCCATCGCGGCCGAGGCGGCCACGCGCGCCGGGCGGCGGGTGGCGGTGCTCGACGTCGACCTGCACCATGGCAACGGCACGCAGGGCATCTTCTACGCGCGGGCCGACGTGCTGACGGTGTCGATCCATGCCGACCCCGAGCGGTATTATCCGTTCTTCTGGGGCCATGCGCACGAACGCGGCGAGGGCGCGGGGCTGGGCGCGAACCTGAACCTGCCAATCCCGCGCGGCACGGGCGACGAGGGGTTCCTCACCGCGCTCGAGCCCGGGCTCGCGCAGATCCGCGCCTTCGGGGCGGAACTCGTCGTCGTCGCGCTGGGGCTCGACCCGTTCGCGGGCGACCCGTTCGCGGGCCTCGCGGTGACGACCCCGGGTTTCGGCCGCATCGCCCGCGCCATCGCGGCGCTGGGCCTGCCGGCGGTCATCGTGCAGGAGGGCGGCTATCTCTGCCCCGAACTGGGCGCCAACCTCGCCAGCTTCCTTGCGGGCTTTGAGGGCGCCTGACCGGCTTGGCCGCCGGGCCGGCGGGCGCGGGCTCAGCCGCTCGGGCGGCGGGCGAGGATCACCATCGTCTCGTAGGTCATGACCGCCTCGCCGTCCTGGTTCAGCACGGTGTGGTCGAAGCGCGTGATCCCGCGGTCGGGCCGGGAGCGCGAGGGCCGCGAGTCCGTCACCTCGACCCGCACCCGCAGCCGGTCGCCGGGGCGGACGGGTTTCAACCAGCGGATCGCGTCCATCCCGGGCGAGCCCTGGCTGGCCTCGGTCCAGACATTCGCGGCCAGTTCCAGCGTGAAGGCGGTCAAGAGCGTGTGGAAGCCGCTCGCGATCA
>JAVVFE010000496.1:0-1784 GCA_032251175.1 Thermohalobaculum sp. | reverse complement strand
GGCGGCGAGGCGGCGCGCCGGGCCGCCGCGCGGCTGGCCGGGAACCTGATCGTCATCGGCGCGGCGCTGCTGCAACGCCCGGCGGCGGAGTTGCGGCTGGAGTCGGGCTGCGTGTGCGTGCCGGGCGGCGGACCATCGGTATCGCTGGCCGAGATCGCCCGCATCGCGCGCTACAGCCCGGCGCAGACCGGGCTCGACACCCCGCCGCCGCTGAGCGTCGAGGAAAGCTTCGAGCCGGCGGGCGAGCCCTACCTCGCCGCCAACGGTGTCTTCTGCGCCCATGTCGGCGTCGACCCGGGGACCGGGCAGGTCGATCTGCTGGGTTTCTGGGCGGTGGAGGATTGCGGCCGGGTGATCAACCCGCTGCTGGTGGACGAGCAGTTGCGCGGCGGCATCGTGCAGGGCATCGGCGCGGCCCTGCTGGAGGGCTGCCACTACTCGGCCGAGGGCCAGCTGGAGACCGCGACGCTGGCCGACTATCTGGTGCCGATGGCCGCCGGCATGCCCGATATCGTCATCGCCCATGTCGAGACCCCGGCGGCGGCCAGCGGCCTGGGCGCGCGCGGCGTGGGCGAGGCCGGGGTGGTGGGCGCGCCCGCCGCGATCCGCTGCGCGATCAACGATGCGCTGCGCCCGCTGGGGGCGCAGGTGACGCGCCAGCCCTACACGCCGGACCACATATTGCAGGCACTGGGGCGCGGCTGAGCGGCTCAGCCCGGTGCGGGCATCCGTTCCAGCGCGCGGGCGAAGCAGGGACGGAAGGCCTCGGGGTGTTCGCTCATCGGGAAATGGCCGATCTCGCGCATCACCTCCAGCGTGGCGCCGGGGATCGCGGCGGCGGTGCGGCGGGCGTCTTCGGGCGTGCAGGTCAGGTCGTATTCGCCGACCATGATGTGCACCGGCGCGCGGCTTGTGTCGATCTCGCCCAGCCGGCCCACGAGGCTGTCGTCGCGGGTGTAGAAGCTGAGGTCGCCGCGGAACACGCCGGGGCCGGACTGCATGAACATCCATTGCGTGGCCCAGCGATGCTCTGCCGGGGCCTGTGGGGCGATATTGGCCGAGACG
The DNA here is from genome assembly GCA_032251175.1 of Thermohalobaculum sp. Classification (GTDB taxonomy): domain Bacteria; phylum Pseudomonadota; class Alphaproteobacteria; order Rhodobacterales; family Rhodobacteraceae; genus Thermohalobaculum. The sequence continues at coordinate 719 of JAVVFE010000496.1, read as the reverse complement.
AGCCCCGCGCCCAGTTCGCCGCCCGGCGCGTCGGGGCGATGAAACCAGTCGATGTCGTACCAGGCGGGCTGGAAGTCGGAGGCTTCGATGGCGATGAACCCGGCGAAGCTGCCGGGGTGGTGCAGCGCGATCTGCAACGCGATGCGCCCGCCCATGGAACAGCCCGCCAGCAGCGGCGCTTGCAGGTCGAGCGCGCGGGCGACGGCGAGCACCGTCTCGACATAGGTTTCCGTGGTCAGCAGGTATTCCTCGCGCTCCCAGCCCGCGGGCGGCAGCGACTTGCCGTGCCAGGGCAGGTCGATGGCGATGAAACGGTGCCGCGCGGTGAATTCGGCATCGTTGAGCACATGCCGCCACTGCCGGTTGTCGGCCCCGGCGGTATGCAGGCAGAGCACCGGCTGCCCCTGGCCCGCCTCCTCGAAATGGATGCGCTGCGCGCGGCCCGCGACGGTGACGTTCAGGTAGCGCCCGACGATCGGCTCGATGTTCATGGCCGTGCCTCCATCTCGCGCCCCAGGGCCATGAACTCCTTGAAGAAGCGCAGGTTCTTGACCAGACACAGGATGTCGCCCTCGATGCGGCCGCGGCCGATCTTGACCAGGCCGAAGATGTCGTGGAAGCCGGGGGCGGGCAGCGGCTGCCAGAAACGGGCCAGCGCCTCGGGGTCGCTGCGCAGGGCGAAGCGCCAGGGGGTCTTCATGCTCGGCCCCGGCAGCAGC
>JAVVFE010000495.1:0-1811 GCA_032251175.1 Thermohalobaculum sp. | reverse complement strand
CCACGAAGCAGCCGAGCGGTCCGGCGGCGATGGCGACGCCGATGCCGGCAAGGGCCGCGCGGATCATGAAGTCGTCGAGCAGGCTCACCGGTGATGCTCCGGTTCGGTGCGGCGGGTGGCGGGATCGCCCGGGTCGCCGTGGGGGTCGTGCGGATGCGCGCCGTGGGGGGCGCCGGGCGGGTGGGCGTGGTCATGCGCAGAACCGTCGTCCGCGTCGTGGCGGTGGTCGTGGACATGGCGGTAGAGCGCCAGCGTCCCCTCGGTGCCGAGGCCAAACAGGGCGCGGTATTCCGGCCGGGCCGAGACCACCACCGGCGTGCCCTCGCAGCAGACATGGCCGTTGAGGCAGATCACGCGGTCGGACGCGCTCATCACCACGTGCAGGTCGTGGCTGACCATCAGCACGGCGCAGCCGAGCGCGCGGCGGACCTCCTCGATCAGCCGGTAGAAGGCGGCGACCCCGGGCTGGTCGAGGCCCTGTGTCGCCTCGTCCAACACCAGAAGCCCGGGGCGGCGCAGCAGGGCGCGGGCCAGCATTGCGCGCTGGAACTGCCCGCCCGACAGGGTCGCCATCTGCTGGCCGGCGAGGTCGGGGATGCCGACGCGCGCGAGCGCCGCGGTGCGCGCGGCGCGGTCCGAGGCGCCGGCGAGCGCGAGGAAGCCGTCCACCGTCACCGGCATGGTGCGGTCGATCGCGAGGCGCTGCGGCACATAGCCGATCCGGAGCCCCGGGGCGCGGCGGATCTCGCCCGCATCGGGGCGGATCGCGCCGATCAGGGCGCGCAGCAGCGTGGTCTTGCCCGAGCCGTTGGGGCCGACGATGGTGACGATCTCGCCGGGGCGGATCGCGAGGCCGACATTCCACAGGATCCGCCGCCCGCCCGGCGCGACGCCGAGGTTGCGGGTCTCGATCAGGGTCGCGGGCCCGGCGGCGGGCGCGGCGCGCGAGGGGGCTGCCTGCGAGGGGGCTGCCTGCGGGAGGGCGGCCGGCGTGGGGGCGGCCGGCGTGGGGTCTGGCACGGGGGTCATGGCGCCTCGTCCCCGCGGCAGCCGGGGCACAGCCCCTCGGCCTCGACCACCGTGCGGCCGATGTCGAAGCCGATCCGGGCCGCCGCGCGCTCGAGGTCGCGGGCCAGCGGGGCCGAGGAAAGTTCAGCCACCGCCCGGCACTTGCGGCAGATCAGGAACACCGGATCGTGGCGCGCGCCCGAGGTGCAACAGGCGACATAGGCGTTCAGCTTCTCGATGCGGTGGGCGAAGCCATGGGCGACCAGGAAGTCGAGCGCGCGGTAGGCGATCGGTGGCTGGGGCCCCGCGCCCTCGCCGGTCAGGCGGCGCAGCACGTCATAGGCGCCGAGCGCGCTGTGGCTTTCCAGCAGGATCTCCAGCACCCGCTCGCGCACCGGGGTCAGCCGCAGCCCGGCCGCGGCACAGCGGGCGCGGGCCTCGGCGATGGCGGCGCGGCGGCAGCCGGCATGATCGTGCGCGGCGAAGGCGATCGCGCCGGCGCCGCGCCCGGGCGGGGTGGCGGCGGGATCGTCGTGGGTCGCCATGAGCGGGGCTCCGATGTTACAGGATAACTTTTCGATTGTTATATTATCACGCTTGCAATAGAGGATCCGGGCCGCCGCGGCAAGGGGTTTGGCGGCGGGACACATGAAGGAGGCGGGAATGCGCGACGGGGCGGGTGCGGATGTGGCTGCGCGGTCGGTGCGGGCCGGGATGGCAGGGCGGCGTGCGGCGATCCGGATGAACGCGTCCCGCGTGATGGTCTGGGCGCGCGCTGGGCGCGCGATGGCCTGGACGCGCGC
>JAVVFE010000494.1:0-1835 GCA_032251175.1 Thermohalobaculum sp. | reverse complement strand
GCGGGCTTGCCGGCGATGCCGGGCGCATCAAATCCGACCGGGCGATGGCAGGGGCGGGCTGCCCAGACCACGCACGGGCCTGCTGCCGGGCGGGGCGGTGCCATCGGGGCGCGCGCGGCCAGGCGCAACGGCGGCGCGCCACCCGCGACGGCCCTCGCCCGGGCCACAGCCGGCGCGCGCGCCCGGCACGGGCGCCTGCTTGACGCATGACCGACGCCATTATACCACCGCTCGCGCACCGCGGGCGTGATGTAATGGTAGCCTGTCAGCCTTCCAAGCTGAACGCGCGGGTTCGATTCCCGCCGCCCGCTCCAGACCCTGCCGGCCCGGCCGATCGCTGCCCGCGGCGGGCATGGCGCCACAGGACAGATCCCGGCATGCGGAGGCGCGGCGCGCGATGACCCTTCCCGATCCCCTCCGGCTGGTGATCTTCGATGTCGACGGCACGCTGGTCGACAGCCAGGATTTCATCGTCGCCGCGATGGACCGCGCCTTCGGCGTGGTCGGGCTGGCCGCGCCCCCGCGCGCGGCGACGCTGGGCATCGTCGGGCTGTCGCTGCCGCAGGCGATGATGGCGCTGATCCCCGGCGCCGATGCCGCGACGGTCGAGGGGCTGGTGCATCACTACAAGGAAAGCTTCATCGAGATCCGCCGCCAGACCGGGGGCGAGGCGCAGGCGCCGTTCTACCCCGGCGCGCGCGACGCGATCGAGCGGCTCGACCGGTCGGGCTGGCTCTTGTCGATCGCCACCGGCAAGGCGCGGCGCGGGCTCGACCACATGCTCGACAGCCACGGGCTCAGGCGGTTCTTCACCGGCACGCAGACCGCCGACGATGCGCCCTCCAAGCCGCATCCGGGCATGGTGCTGAACTGCCTAGCCGCGACCGGGGTGGCGGCGCATCGCGCGGTGATGGTGGGCGACACCGAATTCGACATCGCCATGGCGCGGGCCGCGGGGGCGCGCGCCGTGGGCGTCGCCTGGGGCTACCATCCGCGCGAGCGGCTGGTGGCCGCCGGGGCCGAGGCGATCGTCGAGGATTTCGCCGCGCTCGACGCCGCGCTCGCGGCGCTGACCGCCGCATGAAGCGGTTCTGGAAGGCGGCCCGCGCGGTCGAGGCGCCGGGCGGCTTCAGCGTCCATCTCGACACCCGCCCGCTCAGGACCCCCGCCAAGGCGCCGATGATCCTGCCGACGCGGGCGCTGGCCGAGGCGATGGTCGCCGAATGGGACGCGCAGGGCGCCGAGGTCAAGCCCGCGACCATGCCGGTGACGCGCGCCGCCAACACCACCATCGACCGGGTGGGCGCGGCGCAGGCGCAGGTCGCCGCCGCCATCGCAGCATACGGCGAGAGCGACCTGATGTGCTACCGCGCGCCGTTCCCGCCGGAACTCGCGGCCGAGCAGGCGGCGGCCTGGGACCCGCTGCTGGACTGGGCCGCAACGCGCCTCAGTGCCCGGCTTTCGGTCGGGGTCGGCGTGATGCATGTCGCGCAGCCGGCGGGGGCGCTCGGCGCGCTGGCCCGCGCGGTGGCCGGGCATGACGCGTGGGAACTGACGGCGCTGCATGATCTGGTGACGATCTCGGGCAGCCTCGTGCTGGGGCTCGCGGTCAGCGACGGCCGGCTCGACGCGCCCGAGGCCTGGCGCCTCAGCCGGATCGACGAGTCCTGGAACATCCGCGAATGGGGCGCGGACGAGGAAGCGGCCGAGATCGCGCGGCTGCGCGAGGCTGATTTCGGTGCTGCGGCGCGGCTGCTCGGGCTGCTGCGCGGCTGAGGCGTGCGGCGATCGCGCCCGGCGCAGGCCAACCGGCGCGATCGCCAACCATCATCGAG
>JAVVFE010000493.1:0-1842 GCA_032251175.1 Thermohalobaculum sp. | reverse complement strand
CGAAGTGGGTCAGGCGCTGGAGATGGTGGGCCTTGGCGGCTACGAGAGCCGGGCGAGCCACGCGCTCTCGGGCGGGCAGCGCCAGCGGGTGGCGCTGGCGCGGGCGCTGATCCTGCGTCCCAAGGTGCTGCTGCTCGACGAGCCGCTGTCGGCGCTCGACAAGAAGATGCGCGAGCAGATGCAGGTCGAACTGCGCCGCCTGCAACGGCAGGTCGGCATCACCTTCATCCTGGTCACCCACGATCAGGAAGAGGCGCTGATCATGTCCGACCGGATCGCGGTGATGTTCGACGGCGACATCGCCCAGCTCGACGACCCGCAGACGCTCTATCGCCGGCCGAAATCGCGCCGGGTGGCCGAATTCATCGGGGTGATGAACTTCATCGACGCGCGGGTGACCGGCACGCCGGCAGAGGGGTTCGAGGTCGAGGTCGCCGGGCTCGGGGCGGTGCGGCTCGGGGCGGCGCAATGCCCCGGCGCGGGCGGCGGCACGCCGGTGGTGGGCATGCGCCCCGAGACCATGACCGTGCTGCTGGAAGAGACCGAGACTGCCGCGCGCGAGACCGGTGGCACGATCGCCGAGGTCGTCTATTACGGCGACATGACATACTACGAGATCGCGCTCGACGGGGTGGCGAAGCCGGTGACGGTCTCGATGCGCAACCTGCCGGGCCGCCGGGTGCTGGCGCGCGGCGACCGCGCCCGGATCGGCTGGAGCGAAGAGGCGATGGTGCTGTTTCGCTGAGCCGCGCGCGTCAGCCGACGCCGATCAGCCGGATCGCCTTGTCGCGCTCCATCAGCCACAGCAGCACCCGCGCCGCCTGGCCGCGCGGCCCTTCCAGTGCCGGATCGGTGGCCAGCAGCGCCCGCGCGTCGGATTGCGCCAGCGCCATCAGCCCCGCCTGACGCTCCAGATCGGCGATGCGAAAGCGCGGCAGGCCCGATTGCGCCACGCCCAGCACATCGCCCGCGCCGCGCATCGCGAGGTCCGCCTCGGCGATGCGAAAGCCGTCGTCGCTCTCGCGCAGCAGTTCCAGCCGCTGGCGCGCGGCCTCGCCCAGCGGCGGCGCATACATCAGCAGGCAGGTCGAGGCCCCGGCCCCGCGCCCGACCCGACCGCGCAGCTGGTGCAGCTGCGCCAGGCCGAAATGCTCGGCCCCCTCGATCACCATGATCGTCGCCTCGGGCACGTCCACGCCCACCTCGATCACCGTGGTGGCGACCAGCACCTGCACCCGCCCGGCGGCGAAATCGGCCATCGCGGCATCCTTTTCCGGCCCCGGCATCTGGCCATGCACCAGCGCCACCACCCCCTCGCCCAGCCGCGCGCGCAGCGCCTTGAAACGCTCGGTCGCGGCGGTCAGGTCCACCGCCTCGCTTTCCTCGACCAGCGGGCAGACCCAATAGGCGCGCCGGCCCTCGGCCACGGCGCGGGCGAGCCGCGCCACCACCTCGTCCATGCGGCCCGCCGACACCAGCGCGGTGGTCACCGGCTGGCGGCCCGGCGGCTTCTCGTCGAGCACGGAGATATCCATGTCGCCATATTGCGCCAGCGCCAGGCTGCGCGGGATCGGCGTGGCGGTCATCACAAGGATGTCCACCGCCTGCCCCTTGGCCCCCAACTCCATCCGCTGCGCCACGCCGAAGCGGTGCTGCTCGTCGATGACGGCGAGCCGCAGGTCATGGAATTCCACCCCCTTCTGGAACACCGCATGGGTGCCCAGCAGGATACCGATGCGCCCCGCCGCCAGATCGGCCAGCAGGCGCGCCCGCTCGGCCCCCTTGTCGCGCCCGGTCAGCAGCGCCACGCGCACCCCGGCCGCCGCAGCCAGCGGCGCGATC
>JAVVFE010000492.1:0-1853 GCA_032251175.1 Thermohalobaculum sp. | reverse complement strand
CTGCCCAATGTCGCACCCTCGAACGTCTACCCGACCCGCGACGGGCGGTTCATCCTGATCGCGGCCAACCAGGACACCGTCTTCGCCCGGCTGGCCCAGGCGATGGGCCGGCCGGAACTCGCCGCCGACGCGCGTTACGCCAGCCATTCGGCGCGCGGCAGCAACCAGGGCGAACTCGACGCGCTGATCGCCGACTGGACCCGCACGCATGACGCGGCACCGCTCAGCCACCTGCTGGAGGACAAGGGCGTTCCCTGCGGCGACATCTACCGCGCCCCCGAGATGCTGGAGGATGCGCATTTCCGCGCCCGCGAGGCCATCGTGCGCGTCGCCCACCCGGTGTTCGGCGATCTGGCGATGCAGAACGTCGCGCCGAAACTGTCGCGCACGCCGGGGCGCATAAACCATCCGGGCCCGGCACTGGGGGCGCATAACGACGAAATCTTCGGCGGGCTCCTGGGGCTCGATACTGCCGTGCGGGACGATCTGGCGGCGCGCGGCATCATCGGCACCGGCGCGCCGGACTGAGCCGCCCCGTCAGGCCAGCCCGTCGCGCCGGATGCGCATCGCATAGCTGAACCGCCCGGCCGGATGCAGGTTGAGCGACATCAGCATCGTCGCGCCCGCCGCATCGAGATAGCGCCGCTCCATCCGCATGGCGCAGCCGCCCGGGACCTCGCCCAGTTGCGTGGCGATCGCGGGCGGCATCGCCATGGCGCGCGCGGTCTGCACCGCTTCGGCGACCGGCACGCCGGCGCGGCGCTCGACCAGAGCATAGATCGGGCCGCGGCAGCCGGGCATCTCGGGCGCGAGCCAGGCAAAGCGGTCGTGCACCAGAACCGTGGTGTGGCAGATCGGCGGCCCGCCCGGGCGCACGCGGCGCAGCCCGGTGACGCGCAGCCATTGCGCGCCGGTCGCACAGCCCAGTTGCGCCGCCTCGTCGGCACCGACCCCCGAGAGGCCGATGCGCGCGATCTCGAAATCGGTGGTCAGCGCATATTCGAACAACTCGGTCAGCGAGCGCATGGAATGGCTGAAGAGCGGCTGCGCCTCGACCGCGACGACCAGCGTGCCCGCCCCCTTGCGACGCGCGACCAGCCCCTGATCGGCAAGCCGGCGCAGCGCCTCGCGCACCGTGTAGCGGCTGACCGAGAATTCGGTGCAGAGTTCTGCCTCGGTCGGCATCAGCGTTTGCAGCGGGTAAACGCCCGCCTGAATTCGCTCGCGCAGGGTCAGCATGATCTGCAGATAGCGCGGCAGCGGCGCGGCCTCGGCCGGCGCGGGTTGGTCGAGTGTCCTGGCCATGGGCGCCACCTTCCGCAAACCGCGACCAGAGTGCCCCGAATGCGCCGCGCCGCGCAAGGCCGGGGCGGCCCCGGCCTCACCCCCGCACGGCAGCCGCCGGCGTGCCGCCGCCGCGCGGCAGGGTGGCGCACGCCTCGGCTTCGCCGCGCGCGGTCAGGGTCAGCAGCCCCGCCTCGCGCCGTATCAGCCCGGCGTCGAGCGCCGCGAGGATGGTGCCGCGCGCCATCGCCTCGGACCAGTGCAGATGCTCGCGCAGGGCGCGCGCGGTGTTCTCCTCGGCGGCCTCGGGCCGGTTGTGGTGGCTCCACAGATGGGCGACGAGGGTGCGGCAGGCGGCGGCGCGGCGTGCCTGCCGGCGCGCCAGCCCGCCCGCCAGCAGCCCGCGGCGCGGCGCGAAGACCAGCGCCAGCGCGAAGCCCGCGCCCGAGACACAGGCCATCATCCCGCCGATCGACACATCCCAGGCGACCGCCAGCGCGTAGCCCAGCACGCTGGCCACCAGCGACAGCGCCACCGCCAGCGCCACCATCCGCCCCAGCCGGTCGGTC
>JAVVFE010000491.1:0-1853 GCA_032251175.1 Thermohalobaculum sp. | reverse complement strand
GCTGCCCGGGGCGCCTCGGCCTCACGGCGGCGCTCGCCCCGCTCGGCACGCTCGCCCCGCTCGGGCCGGCCACCGCGCCGCGGGCGGCGCTCGCCGTCGGACTGCGCTTCGTCCGGCGCCTCGGCCGGGCGGATCGAAAAGCCCGCCGGCAGGTCGATCCGCGGCACCGGCTTGCCGATCATCTCCTCGATCTTGTCGAGGTATTTCTGGTCGTAGGGCGCGCACAGGCTCAGCGCGATGCCCTCGCGCCCGGCGCGCGCGGTGCGGCCGATGCGGTGGACATAGTCCTCGGCATGCATCGGCAGGTCGAAGTTGAACACATGGCTCACGTTCGGGATATCCAGCCCGCGCGCCGCCACGTCCGAGGCCACCAGGATCTTGATCGTCCCGTCGCGGAAGGCGTTCAGCGTCGCCGTGCGCACCGACTGGTCCAGGTCGCCATGCAGTGCGCCGCAGTTGTAGCCGTGCTTCTCGAGCGACTTGAACAGCACGCCGACATCGCGCTTGCGGTTGCAGAACACGATGGCGTTGCGGAACTTTTCGCCCTCGCCGTCGATCAGGGCGCGCAGCAGGTCCCGCTTCTCGCCGTCCGCCAGATCCTTGCGCGAGGGCTTGAACAGGCACACGCCCTGGGTGACGGTCTCGGCCGTGGTGGCCTGCTTGGCGACCTCGACCCGGACCGGATTGTGCAGGAAGGCTTCGGTCAGGCGGGTGATCTCGGGCGGCATGGTGGCCGAGAAGAACAGCGTCTGGCGGGTGAACGGGGTGAGTGAGAAGATCCGCTCGATATCCGGGATGAAGCCCATGTCGAGCATCCGGTCGGCCTCGTCCACCACCATCACCTGCACGCCGGTCAGCATCAGCTTGCCGCGCTCGAAATGGTCCAGCAGCCGGCCGGGCGTGGCGATCAGCACATCGACGCCGCGGTCGATCAGCTTGTCCTGGTCCTTGAAGCTGACGCCGCCGATCAGCAGCGCCATGGTCAGCTTGTGATACTTGCCATAGATCTCGAAATTCTCCGAGACCTGGGCCGCCAGCTCGCGCGTCGGGCACAGGATCAGCGAGCGCGGCATGCGTGCCCGCGCCCGGCCCTTGGCCAGCAGGTGGATCATCGGCATGGTGAAGGCGGCCGTCTTGCCGGTCCCGGTCTGGGCGATGCCCAGCACGTCGCGGCCCTTCAGCGCCTCGGGGATGGCTTGCGCCTGGATGGGGGTGGGGGTCTCATACCCCGCCTCCTCGACCGCCTGAAGAATCTTGGGGTCGAGCTCGAGATCGGAAAATTTCATAGGGCTCCTTGATGCTGGCTTGATCGCGTCTGGTGCGGCTTCGGGGTGGCCGCATCGTGTCGCGCGGCCCCGGGCACCCGGATTGGTGCCCTGCATCTCGTGGCGCCTACATGAGGGATCGGGGGGGCAAAGTCAATGAACCACACCGAAACGGGCTGAAAAGCCGCGGCACCGGGCGCGAAACCGGCCGCGGCGCGCGTCACCGCCCGCCCGCCTCACCGCCCGCCGGTCATCGCGCACAACAGCTCGAACAGGATGGTGGCCCCGTTCAGCGCGGTCATGCCGCCCACGTCATAGGGCGGCGAGACCTCGACCATGTCGGCGCCGCGGATGTCGAGCCCGGCCAACGCGCGCACCATGCCCTGCGCCTCGCGCATCGTGATGCCGCCGGATTCAGGCGTCCCGGTGCCGGGCGCGAAGGCGGGGTCCAGGCTGTCGATGTCGAAGGTCACATAAGCCGGGGCGTCGCCGACGATGCCCACGGCCTCGGCGATGCAGGCGCGCCAGCCGCGTTCCTCGACCTCCTCGATCTTCATCACCCGCATGCCGGTGGCGTAGGAGAACGCC
>JAVVFE010000490.1:0-1861 GCA_032251175.1 Thermohalobaculum sp. | reverse complement strand
GGCGTGAATGCCTCGTCGAGGCGAACCTGCGTGCCATCGATCTCGAGATGACGAATCGTCCAGCACGCCGGGCGCTCCAGCCCCGAATCGCAGGTGCTCACGGCCTGACCGAATGCCGGCGCCTGGCTTGCGCCCTGCGCGACGAGCCCGCGGAAATCGTAGATGCCGTTGCCCAACGGCCCGGTGATGACGATGTCCGCGACGCGATAGACCGGGTGTTCCGCAAGCATCGTCCGCAATCCAGCCCTGGCCCGCAGCAATTCCTCGCGCTGGACGGCGGCGAGACGCTGTGCCTCCGGGTCGCGGGCCGCAAGCCAGAAGTATCCGGCCACCCCGATCATGCACAAAAGCAACAGTGAAAACGCGATGCGCATGGCTGAATGTCCCATTCTGACAAGGCCCCATGCATGGCGAGGCTGCGCCCACCTGACGGAAATTGGCATGTAACGTCAAGCGCCGTTGCAATTTTCCTCCAACCTGACCGCGCAGTGCGCCCGCGCGGCCGAATTCTCTTGGTTGATGAAATGTGACCTCTTAAGACTTAACGTAGGGCCATTGCCCATGCGTCGTGTAGCGTCCTCATTGTCGGAGAGAATTGTCGGATGAAGCGCGGATTTTTCACCTCGGCCTCGCTCGCGGCAGCGGCCATCCTGTCTGGCCCGGCAATCGCCGCGACCAATCTCGACATTCCGGCCGATGTGGCGACGGCGCTGGCCGGCGCTGGCTCGGCGGCCGATGTCGCGACGATCGCGCTGTCGAACCCGGCGCTCGCGGCGACGGTGCTGTGCGACGCGCGAACGCTCGACCTCGCCTCGCCGGTCGATGCGATAAAGGCGGCGGTGGCCGCCGGAACGCCGATCGCGGGCCTGATCGAGATGCTGAACGCGGTCGCGGAGTGCGCACCCTCGGATGCCGATATCGCGACGGCGGTCGTCGCCGGCAGCATCGAGCCCGGACGGTTGCGGCAGTTCGCCCCGAGCATCGGTGCCGCGGCGGTCGACGGCGTCGAATCCGCCGGGCTCGACCAGCCCAGCGTGGCGCGCGAGACCGCCGAGATCTTCGCGGCGCTGGCCGAACTGGTTCCGGGCGATCTCGATCCGCTCGCCGATGCGCTCGCGCGCGCGACCGACGACCCGACCGATTCCGGCCCCGGCATCATCGAGGATGCGGGCGAGATCGAGACCGCCGATCCGGGCCCCGGCCCGGGCGTGCCGCCCGGACCGCCGCCTTTTGTTGACCTGCCCACGGAAGCGCAGCAAAATCCAAGCCCGAGTTGATCTTTTGCGGCATAATTGCGGTTACGAATCCGTTTGGAGTGCACTCATGAAGAAATTTTGCGTGGCCGCGATCCTGACAGCCTGCGCGGTTCCCGCCAGCGCGCAGGATGCGCGCGAGGAGGGGCTCGGGATCAGGGCCGGCGGTTTCATCGTGGATCCGGCCCTGACCATCGGCGAGGAGTTCGACTCCAACGTCTTTCTCACCGATACGGACGAGACCGACACGTTCCTGACGACGGTGGCGCCGCAGGTCGCGATCACCTCCGACTGGAACCGCCACGGGGTGCGGCTCGATCTGGGCGGCGAGGCGGGTTTCTTCACGCATGACGGCGACGACAACTATTTCGACGCCAATGCGCGCCTCGGCGGGGTGCTCGACATCACCCGCGACGCCCGGGTGACGGCGCGGGCCGGCTATGTCCGCGGCCACGAGGCGCGCGGCAGCGACGACGTGCCCTTGTTCGCCGAGGAGCCGGTCCGGACCAACGACTTCGAATCCGAGCTGGTGGTGACGGTCGAGCGCGGCCGGTTCCGCTTCGAGCCCTTCGGGACCTATGTCTTCCGCGATTTCGAGGACACCCCGC
>JAVVFE010000489.1:0-1881 GCA_032251175.1 Thermohalobaculum sp. | reverse complement strand
GGCCACCAGCAGCACCGTTGCCGCAACCGCCCCCAGCGCCACGCGCGCCTCGGTGCACGTGCCGCTCGCGTCCAGCGTCAGGCTCACGCCGGCCGAGCAGACGGCGATGTCCATCTCGGTGCGCGGGATGAAGCGCAGATAGGCATCCGCCGAGCGCGCCGGGCGCGCAGGCAGGAAGATCGAGGTGATGAATTCGCCCTTTGCCAGCGTAGTCTTGCCGGGGCCCGAGGGAATGTCCGCGACCGCCACGTCACGCTCGCCATTCGGGCCGGCGACGCGGGCAACAGCACCGGCCGCAATCATCGCGGGAACCGAATCGGCCGCGGGCGAGGCGTTGCAGAGGTTCCCCGCCAGCGTCGCGCGGCCCTGCACCTGGGTCGAGCCGATCAGCTCCATCGCCTCGACCACGCCCGGCCAAATCGCGCGCAGGCCCGGATGCTCGCCCATCTCGGCACCCGAGACGGCGGCGCCGATGCGATACCCGCCGCCCTCGACCACGATGTCGCGCATCCCCTTGATGCGCTTGATGTCCACGACCAGCGCAGGCTCGGCCATGCCGGCATTGATCTGCACCAGCACATCCGTGCCCCCGGCCAGCACGCGGGTCGTGCCCGCCTCGGCCGCGAGCAGGCGGACGGCGTCCGCAACACTCGCCGCAACTTCAAAGCGCATTCGGCTTCCTCCGGTCTCGATGCCTCGGGCGTCGGGCTGCGCCGGCATGCGGCGGGGCCGTCGCCCGTTGGTGATGTCGGCTGGACTCTAGACGCCCGCCATGTGCTGCGCCATGCCATCCGCCGACAGTTGTGCCGCGCCCGGGGACGCATTTCAACCACCCGCCGCGGCGAATCTGATCTCATGCATTTACATAACTAGGATAGTAGGTATGTTGGAGGCATGAACGAATCGCATGTCGCCGCCGCGCTCGCCGCCCTGGGTCACGAGGCCCGGCTGGGCATCTTCCGGCTTCTGGTCCGTGCCGGGCCCGACGGGCTGAATATCGGCGAGATCGGGCGGCATCTGGGCCTCGCGCCATCGACGCTCGCGCATCACCTCGGCACCCTGGTCGCGGCCGGGCTGGTGGTGCAGGAGCGGCAGGGGCGCGAGGTGATCAACCGCGCCGATTTCGACGCGATGCGCCGGGTTCTGGGATTCGTGACGGCCGAGTGCTGCCTGGGCGTGAGCCTGGTCAAAGGCGACGCGGCATGAGGCATGCGCGGAATTTTTTATGGCCGGATGTCACCATATCACCGGGAGTATCGAGATGACTGCCCTCGCCGCACAGCTTCGCCGCCTCGGGATCGCACCTGCGGGGGTCCACCTCGACCGGGTGTGGATCGCGATCCTCGCAATCCTGGGCGTGTTGGCGCTGGCCGACCCAGCGCAGGCGTGGGCGAGCGCGGCGTTCGCGCTCGAGGCGCTGGCCGGGACTGCACCTTACCTAGTGGCCTCGATCGCGATTGCGGCCTATGCCGGGGCGACCGGGACCGATGCGCTGGTTGCCAAGGCGTTCACCGGGCGGGCGGCCACGATGATCGTGCTGGCGGCGGCGTTCGGCGGGCTCTCGCCGTTCTGTTCCTGCGGGGTGATCCCGCTGATCGCGGCGCTGCTGGCGATGGGCGTGCCGCTGGCGCCGGTGATGGCATTCTGGTTGGCCTCGCCGGTGATCGACCCGGCGCAGTTCGTGCTGACCATGGGCACGATCGGGCTGGAGTTCGCCCTCGCCAAGACCCTGGCCGCGGTCGGGCTGGGGCTGTTCGGCGGCTTCGGCACGCTGTGGCTGGTGCGCGCGGGCTACCTCGCCGACCCGCTGCGGCCGGGCGTCGGCACTGGCGGCTGCGGCGGCGCGAAGCTGCGCGCGCCAAAGCCTGTTGTGTGGCGCTT
>JAVVFE010000488.1:0-1891 GCA_032251175.1 Thermohalobaculum sp. | reverse complement strand
CGCGGCGCTGGCGGGCATCGAGGCGGCAGGCTTCACCGGCGACGGCGGCTGAGCCGCGGCCAAGCGCCGCGCCCCGGGCGATCGGGGCTCGACGCGGCCACGCCGGCGCGCATCTTTGTCGCGGGCGGTCCCGGATCCATTGCGCGCGGGATGCCCCCGCCAGCCCCCGGATCGAGCAACGGAGACGATCGGATGCGCGCCACCCAGACCCGCGCCACCCAGACCCGCGCCACCCGCAGCTGCGTCACGAGCGCCGCGCTTGCGCCCGTCCGGGCCATGAGCGCCGCGCTCGCGATCGGCCTCGCCGGCTGCGCCTCGCTGATGCCGCAACCCCGGCCCGCGGGCGACGCCGACATCGCCTTCCCGTTGTTCACCGCCTCCGGATCGCTGATGGAAGGCTGGCGGATGCTGCGCGTCTGGGGCACGTCGCACTGGAAGCTGGTTCCTGACGGCGGCACCGATGTCGCCGTCGCCCCGCTGGTCGAGGGCTCGTCCTCGGCCCTGGTGCGCTGGATCGACATCGACGCCGAGATCTGCCCGGAGGTCGAATGGTCCTGGCGGGTCGACGAACTGCCCGAAGGTGCAGACCTGGCCCACCGCGCCACCGACGATGTCGCCGCCTCGATCTTCTTCGCCTTCGGCGATCCGGGCCCCCTGGCCAACCCCGCGCCGGTGCCGACGCTGCGCTATGTCTGGGCAACCGCGGCCAACCCCGAGGGCAGCGTGATCGACAGCCCCTATTTCTCCGGCACCCTGCGCAGCCTCGTCGTGCGCAGCGGCCCCGCGCAGCTCGGCACCTGGGTGACCGAGCGGCGCAACCTGCGGGCCGATTTCGAGACCGCGTTCGGCAAGCCGCCACCCGAACCGGTCCGGGTGATGGCGCTGTTCACCGACAACGACCACCTCAAGACCCCGGTGCGCAGCTTCTACCGCTCGGCCCAGGCCTGGTGCACCGAGGAACCTGGCGGCCTCTGAGCGCGCCGCTCGCCCGGGCGCCGCTTCCGCGCACCGGCCCGGCCCGATCTGCTCGCGCCCGAATCCAGCGCAAAGCCGCCATGCCCCTGGCCCGGCGTGGTTCCGGGGTTAGGATGACCCACACAGCACCGCCCCCGCACCGGCCCCTGCCGGCCGCCACCCGCGCCGCGACCGCCACCGCCTGGCGCAACCGCCCGCCCGGGCGCCGCCGCCCGCGCGCCGCCCGCTGCCAGCACATCGCGGCCGGTGGTTTTGCGCCGCGTCTCCACCCCCCGCGCGCCGGTCCTGTTCGCCCGCGCCGGTCGATCACAGGCGCGCGACCGGGCCTGACATTCGTGCAGCCCTTGCATTATGTCATGAAACTGTCATCTAAATGTCATCCCCGGCGCCAGTGTCGCCGGGCGTTGCGGAGAACCCAGCCATGTCCGGTCATATGCTCCTTGTCGAGCTTGCGGGTGCCGTCGCCCTTCTGGTCTGGGCGGCGCGTCTGGCGCGCACCGGCATGGAACGGGTGCTGGGCGAGCACCTGCGCCGGGCGATCGCCGCAGCCACCCGCAACCGCGTCGCCGCCTGCGCCACCGGCGTCGGCGTCTCGGCGGCGCTGCAAAGCTCGACCGCGACCGCGCTGCTGCTCAGCTCGTTCACCGGCCGCGGGCTGATTGCGCTCGCGCCCGCGCTCGCGGTCATGCTGGGCGCCGATATCGGCTCCAGCCTGGTGGTGCAGGCGCTGATCTTCGACATCGGCGGCATCGCGCCGGTGCTGCTGGTGCTGGGCGTGGTGCTGTTCATGGGCTGCGCCTCGGCGCAGTTGCGCAATTCCGGGCGGCTGCTGATCGGGCTGGGCCTGATGCTGCACGCGCTCGGCATGATCTCGGGCGCGTCCGAACCGCTCAGGGGCGAGGCCCTGCTGCAAAGC
>JAVVFE010000487.1:0-1893 GCA_032251175.1 Thermohalobaculum sp. | reverse complement strand
GAGAACACCGGCCAGTTCGAGCGCACGCTGATCATCGCCGACAAGGGCGCCTATGTGTCCTACCTGGAAGGCTGCACCGCGCCGATGCGCGACGAGAACCAGCTTCACGCCGCGGTGGTCGAACTGGTGGCGCTGGAAGATGCCGAGATCAAGTATTCGACGGTGCAGAACTGGTATCCGGGCGACGAGCAGGGCAAGGGTGGCATCTACAACTTCGTGACCAAGCGGGCGGACTGCCGCGGCGCGCGCTCGAAGGTGATGTGGACGCAGGTCGAGACCGGCTCGGCGATCACCTGGAAATACCCGTCCTGCATCCTGCGCGGCGACGACAGCCAGGGCGAGTTCTATTCGATCGCGATCACCAACAACGCGCAGCAGGCCGACACCGGCACCAAGATGGTGCATCTGGGGCGCAACACCAAAAGCCGGATCGTGTCGAAGGGCATTTCGGCGGGGCGCGCGCAGAACACCTATCGCGGGCTGGTGTCGATGCATCCGCGCGCGGCCAATGCGCGCAATCACACGCAATGCGACAGCCTTCTGATCGGTTCCGATTGCGGCGCGCACACCGTGCCCTACATCGAGGTCAGGAACCCGACGGCCAGGTGCGAGCACGAGGCCACCACCTCGAAGATTGCCGAGGACCAGCTCTTCTACTGCCGTTCGCGCGGCATGGACGAGGAGGAGGCGGTCGCGCTGGTCGTGAACGGGTTCTGCAAGGAGGTGTTGCAGGCCCTGCCCATGGAGTTCGCGGTCGAGGCGCAGAAGCTGGTCGCGATTTCGCTGGAGGGTTCGGTCGGCTGATCCGAATACCGCGCGCCGCCGGCGTGCGATCACCGGCGCGGACCGCAGGGTCCGCCGCCGAACGGGGTTTGCGGGCGTCCCCGATCAGGCCCGCCACGAGGAAGGACAAGAAGAATGCTGACGAATGTCAAAGAGGGCGCGACGCTGCTGGGCCTCGCTGAGGCTGCCGAGAAGCACCTGCGCGAGCATGGCCATGCGGTGAGCGTGACCGCGAACGAGGAGATGACTGCGTTCGACGTGTTCCCGACGGACGAGGGCGCGCGCATCGTGCGCGTTCAGGCGCTGGGGCGCGAGAGCTGGGAGATGGTGCGCTCGAACGGCGAGACCCTGACGGGCCTGGGCGGCGAGCAGACCTTCCTGACCATGATCGAGCGCGTGGTTGCGCACTCGACCAGGGCGCCGCGCTGAGCTGGCCACGGGGCGCGAAGGATGACGCAGACCCGGCCCGACCCTGACCGCCCCGAGGAGCGCAGCGCGCTTTTCGGGCTTGGCCATTCGGGCCGGCTGCGCAGCGACCTGGGCGTGCGCTGGCTGGTGCTGGGGCATCTGCTGGTGTTCGCGCTGGCGCTTCAGGACGAGGAGGCGGTCGGGATGCTGGTGACGGCATTCGGCCTGCCCGGGCGGCTGATGTTCCCGCTGGAGATCGCCTTCAACCTCGGCCTGTTCGTCGCCTGGGGCGGGCTGATGATCGCCTGGGTCCGGCTGGTCGAGCGGCTGAAGCGCGAGCGGGACCGCAAGGGATGATCCCGGCCAAAGCCGGCGCGAAGGCGGGGGCCCATGCCGCCGTTGGCCGCGGCGACGTGGCGGTCGGGGCCATGGTCCGGGGAGCGGCCGTGGCGGTGGAACGAGTGACGGGCGCGGCGCGCCGATGAACAGGGGCGGCCGCGGCCGCAGGCGAAAGGGTGACGGAATGCTGGAGATCAGGGGCCTGAGGGTGACCCTCGAGGACGAGGGCAAGGAGATCCTGAAGGGGGTCGACCTGACGGTCGAAGCGGGCAAGGTCCATGCGATCATGGGCCCGAACGGGTCCGGCAAATCGACGCTGTCCTATGTGCTCGCGGGGCGCGAGGGCTATGAGGTGACCGCCGG
>JAVVFE010000486.1:0-1918 GCA_032251175.1 Thermohalobaculum sp. | reverse complement strand
GTGGGCGGCATCCGCCCCGGCCAGGGCGGCCCAGTGGCGCAGCGCCGGGTCGCCGGCCCAGAGGTCCAGGTCGGCGGGCGGCAGCGGCTGGTTCGTCACCTCATGGCCGGGCAGGTCGGCGCGGGGGGCGAGATCGGGCATGGGGCACCTCCTGCCGCCATGCTACCCGCCGCGCGGCGCGCGACAAAGCCCTGCATCAGTCTGACGTCACGGCAATCCGCTGGCGCAGTTCCCCCGTGGCGCGGTCGTAGATCAATATCTCGTCATCCGCCGTCACCACCGCATACCAGCGCGCCGTGGCAGTGAAGGCCACCGGCCGCTCGCCCCCGGGCAGTTCGATCCCGGCGGGCAGCGGGGCCGCGGGCAGGCTGCCCGGCAGGCGGATGACAAGCAGCGCGACGATGGTTACAAGCCCGACGATCATCGTGCCGGTCAGCGCGAAGACCATGATCTTCAGCACCCTGAGGCCCTGCGGCCCCATCGGTCCTTCCGGAGTGTCCGCCATGTCCGCCCCCCAGGCCCGCATCGTCGAGGTGAGGATCGGCCCCGCGCCGCCCCCGCGCCTTGATAAGGCGCTGGCCCGCGATGTGCCAGAGGCGGCGGCGCTGTCGCGCAGCCGCATCGCCCGGCTGATCGCCGAAGGCGCGGTGTCGCTCGCCGGGCGGGTTGTGAGCGACCCGCGCCACCCGGTCACCGAGGGCGAGGTCTGGGCGCTTGCCGTGCCCGGGGCGGTGGAGCCCGAGGCCCGGCCCGAGGCGATGCCGCTGGCCGTCGTGCACGAGGACGACGCGCTGATCGTCATCGACAAGCCCGCCGGGCTGGTGGTGCACCCCGCGCCGGGCGCGCGCGCCGGCACGCTGGTCAACGCGCTGCTGGCGCATTGCGGCGACAGCCTGTCGGGCGTCGGCGGGGTGCAGCGCCCGGGCATCGTGCATCGCATCGACAAGGACACATCCGGCCTGCTGGTGGTGGCCAAGACCGACCGCGCGCATCACGGGCTGGCCGAACAGTTCGCCGCCCATTCGGTCGAGCGCCGCTATCGCGCGATCTGCCACGGCGTGCCGTCGCGCGCCGACCCGCGGCTGGCCGGGTTGCCCGGCGTGGGGTTCGAGCCCGGCGGCGTGATCCGCATCATGGGCAGCATCGCCCGCCACCGGCACGACCGGCAGCGCATGGCGGTGGTGGCCAGCGGCGGGCGGCACGCGGTGACGCGGGCCCGGGTGGCGGAAGACTTCGGCGCGGCGGCGCTGCTCGACTGCTGGCTGGAAACCGGGCGCACGCATCAGATCCGCGTGCATCTGGCGCATGTCGGCCACCCGCTGATCGGCGATCCGGTCTATGGCCGGCGCAAGCCCGGTCGCGGCCTGCCGCCCGCGGCGGCGGCCTTCCCCCGCCAGGCGCTGCACGCGGCGACGCTGGGGTTCCTCCACCCGGTGACGGGCGAGCGGCTGCGGTTCGAGGCGGATCTGCCGCCGGACATGCAGGCCCTGCTCGCAGCATTGCGCGGCGGCTGACCGCGCGCGCCGCCCGAGGCCCGCCCGGCTCAGGCGGCCAGAGGGTGCGCTGCGATCATCCGCGCTTCCCGGCCGCTCAGGCAGCGCCGGGCGGTGCGGAATCCGTGCTGCCGCTGTTTCGCCAACTCGGGAAAGAGGCTCTCGACCTCGCGCCGCGACGGCCCGAGCAGGCTCCCGACGGTGTAGGGGCCCAGATGCAGCGACTCGGCGGCCGCCCCTTCCGCGTTCAGCACCTCGTGGCGCGCCAGCAGCAGGTGCACATAGCGCAGCGAGGCGCATTCGACGCGCCGCACCGCCGCGCCGTCCACCAGATGCACCGCCGCGGCCAGAGCCTCCCTCGCACCGAACCAGAGGCTTATCCGCCAGTCGGCCAGCAGGATCCTGTGCTGGGGGGAGACGAGCAG
>JAVVFE010000485.1:0-1928 GCA_032251175.1 Thermohalobaculum sp. | reverse complement strand
GCCGCACAGCCGGTCGAGGATCTTCGCCGCCACCGCGATATGGGTGCGCTCGACCTCCTCGGGCACGCCGGCGTAATCGACCCAGCGCAGCCCGTGGCAGGCGATCTCGTGCCCGTCGCGCTGGGCGCGGTCGATCACCCACGGGGTATGCACCGCCGCCGCCGCCACGGCGAACAGCGTGATCGGCACATCGCGCGCGCGGAACAGGTCCAGCACCCGCCACACCCCCGCCCGGCTGCCGTATTCGTAGATCGATTCCACCGCCATGTGCCGCGCCCCGGCGCGCGGCTCGGCGCCGATCAGCTCCGACAACAAGGACTCCGATGCCGCATCGCCATGCAGCACGCAGTTCTCGCCGCCTTCCTCGATGTCGAGAGCGAATTGCACGGCCACCCGTGCATTGCCCGGCCAGCGCGGATCGGGCGGCTCGCCACGGTATCCGGCAAGGTCGCGGGGGTAATCCAGATCGATCATTTACGCACACGCCCCTCAAAACACCCGCCAGTATGGACAGAAGCCGCGCGCGCCGCGCAAGAATTTCTTGCTGGCCGGGTGCTTTCCCTGTCGAAGTGACGCGGCGGCGCACGCGGGCCAAGGCGGCGGCCGGGATCGGTGGATGGGGCGATGGGCGGTGTGATCGTCGACTGGCTGGGGCTTCTGCTGCGCTGGGCGCATGTCATGGCCGCGATCGGCTGGATCGGTTCGTCCTTCTACTTCATGTGGTTGGACGCCTCGCTCAGGCGGCGCGGGGCCATGGCGCGGGGCGTGAAGGGCGAGAACTGGACCGTCCACGGCGGCGGCTTCTACCACACCCAGAAATACATGGTCGCGCCGGCGGCGATGCCCGAGGACCTGCACTGGTTCAAGTGGGAGAGCTATGCGACCTGGATGACCGGCTTCGCGCTCCTGGCCGTCACCTATTACTGGGGCGCGTCGAGCCTGCTGATCGACCCCGCCGTGGCCGATCTGGCGCCCTGGCAGGCGGTCGGGCTGTCGGCCATGTCGCTGGCCGCCGGCTGGCTGGTCTATGACCGGCTGTGCCGCAGCCGGCTCAGCGCCCGCCCGGTGCTGGTGTTCGGCGTGCTGTTCGCGGCGTTGGTGGCGCTCGCCTGGGCCTATGGGCAGGTGTTTTCGGCGCGGGCGGCGTTCCTGCATGTCGGCGCGGTGATTGCGACCATCATGTCGGCAAACGTGTTTCTGGTGATCATCCCCAACCAGAAGATCGTGGTCGCCGACCTCAGGGCCGGGCGCACCCCCGATGCGCGCTATGGCGAGATCGCCAAGCTGCGCTCGACCCACAACAACTACCTGACGCTGCCGGTCGTGTTCCTGATGATCTCGAACCATTACCCCTTCACCTACGCGCACCCCCATGCGCCCGGCATCGTCGCGGGGGTGCTGGTTCTGGGGGCGGTGGTGCGCAACTGGTTCAACCGCTTCGAGGCGGGCGAGCAGGGGCTCGCCATCCGCTGGCAGTGGCCGGTGGCGGGGCTGCTGGTGGCGGCGCTGGCAGGCTTCGCCGCGTGGCGGCCCGATCGCGCGGCGGGTGATGGCACAACCGGCGGCGCAACCGGCGGCGCGGTCGGTGGCGCGGCGGCGCTGGCCATCGCGCAGGCCCATTGCGTCGCCTGCCACGCCGCCCGCCCGACCGCCGAGGGGATTGCCGAGGCCCCCGCCGGCGTCACACTCGAAACGCTGGCCGACCTGCGCCGCCACGCGGCCAGGGTTCGGGCGCAGGCGGTCGACAGCGAGGCGATGCCGCTTGGCAACCCCACCGGCATGACCGCGGCCGAGCGCGCCCGCCTCGGCGCCTGGATCGCCGCCGGCGCGCCCGATTGAGCAGCCCCGGCGCGACATCCTGCGGCTGGCGCAGGCACGCGCGCGGGCCTACATCTGATCCGCGGGGCGCGGTGGGCCCCGACACCATG
>JAVVFE010000484.1:0-1940 GCA_032251175.1 Thermohalobaculum sp. | reverse complement strand
CCCGCGCGGGCGGTCAGCCGCCCGCACAGGTCGCCTCGGGCACCGCGCTGCCGCTCGCCTGCGGGCCGATCGACCGCCCCCGGGCGTAGATGTCCGCAAACCTCTGCTCCGCCCCCTGATCGTCCGGGAAGCTGAGGAAATAGCCCAGCACGACCGGGATCGGATCGCTCGGCATGTCGAAGGTGCGCCGGCCCTCGGCGTGGCGGTGCACCTCGTCGAGCCCGATCCCCAGCACCCAGGCCGCCACCTCGTCCCAGCGTTGCACCCGGATGCAGCCATGCGACAGGGCGCGCGCCTCGCGCTCGAACAGGCTGCGGCGGTTGGTGTCGTGCAGATAGACCAGCAACCCCTCGCCCAGCCGGATCGCCGCGAGGCCAAGCGGGTTCCTGCGCCCGGGCGGCCAGACGCGGTCCTGGTATTCGCCGCTCGCGACCATCGCCGGCGTGGGGCGCCAGCGCGGCCGGAACCGCACCGCCGAGACCTCGGTTTCCAGGATCGGCGTCGGATTGCGCGGGCTGCCGACGATCACCCGGCTGCGGATGACCGGGGTGCCGTCCTCGAAGGCGATCAGCTCGAAGGCCGGCACGTTGACGACGATGGCCTTGCCCGTTGCCGGCAGACGCAGCGGCACGCCCAGCCGGTCGAGATGGCGCTGAAACCCCACCGCCTCGGGCAGCGCGGGCGGCGGGGGCGCGCCGGCGCCGTCGCCATGCGCGGTGCAGGCGGGGCCGAGCAGGACGATGGCAGCCAGCGCAAGCCCGATGCGGCGCAGCCGCTGCGCCACCCCCCGGGGCCCCGGCCGTCCGGCATCACCGGCAGGATGGCACCACGCCCGGCCCATCCGCGGGTTCAGCAGGGCGGCCGCGCGCACCCACGCCCCGGGCGCCGCACGCCCCCGCGTCCCGGGCACCGCACGCCCCCACGCCCAGTGCGCCGCGCGCCCCAACGCCCAGTGCGCGGCCCGCCCGCCGCCCGCCGATCCGCCGGCTCGCCCGGGCACCGTCTCGCTGCCCCCGGTCTCGCTGTGCCCCGACTCGCTGTGCCCCGACTCGCTGTCCACGGTCTCGCTGTGCCTCGCTTCGCTGCCCACCGTCTCGCTGTCTGCCGTCAGCCGCTCGGCCGTCTCGCTGTTTGCTGTCCGCGCGCCCCCGCCCCGCCGCCCGCCGCCTCGCTGCCCGGCATGGTCGCTCCTCACAGGATGTCGGCGACCCGCTCGGGCGGGCGGGCGATGCAGGCGCCATTCGGCGCCAGCACCACCGGGCGCTCGATCAGCACGGGCTCGGCCGCCATCGCGGCAATCAGCGTGGCCTCGTCGGTTCCGGGGCCCAGCCCCTGCGCCCGGCAGGCCGGCTCGCAGCGTCGCAGCAGGGCATGGGCGGGCAGGCCCAGGCGCATCAGGGCATCGCGGATCTCGGCCACCCCGGGCGGGGCGGCCAGATACTCGACCACCCGCGGCTCGATCCCGCGCGCGCGGATCAGCGCCAGCGCCGCGCGCGATTTCGAGCAGCGCGGGTTGTGCCAGATCGTGACCGTCATTCGACGCCTTCGACCAGCGTGATGGTGGCGACCCCCGCCCCCTCGCGCAGCTTGCGGGCGGCCTGGTAGACCGGCGAGTGATAGCACGCCTGCGCGGCGGCGAGGCTGGGGAACTCGCAGATCACATGGCGCGAACGGCCGAGGCCGGATTCGGCCTCCTCATGCGCGCCGCCGCGCGCCAGGAACCGCCCGCCATGTTCCTCGAAGGCCGGGCGGGCGGCGGCGACATAAAGCTGCCACTTCGCGGGGTCGTCGACCCGCACGCTTGCAATCCAGTATCCCTTTGCCATCAGGCATGTCCTTTCCGGTCTTCAGCTCAGAACAGCGATCCCTGCCGCCCGCCGCCCGTGGCCGGGGGCTTCGCAGGTTTCGGTTTGGGCGCGGCGCCCGCGCCATCCGCCACC
>JAVVFE010000483.1:0-1952 GCA_032251175.1 Thermohalobaculum sp. | reverse complement strand
CCCGGCGCGGGCCCGCCGCGCCGACCGGCTGCCGGCCGCCGCACTTCGGATCGCGACCGCAAGCCCCAGTTCGGCCGTGCCCTCGATGGCGAGCCGGACTGCGCCGCCCTCGCCCGCCGCGCGGATCGCATGGCGCAGCAGGTCGTCGATCACCCCGCCCAGCAGCGATTCGTCGCACAGCACGCCGGGCAGCGGGCCCGCGCCCTGCACCGCCAGCGGCTCGAGCGCCACCTCCGCCGCCGCGGCCTCGGCCAGCGCCATCCGCCGCGCCCGGCCCAGAACCCGGTGCAGGTCGACCTCGACGAAGGCCCGGGCGTGGCCCGCCCTGCCGCCCGACGCGGCCAGGTCCAGCAGGTCGCCCGCCAGCCGCAGCACCCGCCAGGTCGCGGCGGTGATGTCGGCGGCATGCTGGGCCACCCGCTCGGGCCGGGGCGCGGCCGCCTCGGCGCGCAGCGCATCGCCCGACGCGACCAGCGCGCCCAGCGGGGCCTGGATGTCATGGGCGATCCGCCCGGCCTGCGGCGCCAGCCCGCCCTGCGCCGGCGCCCCCGCCTCGGCCACGGCCGCAAAGGCGGCGACCAGGCGCACCTTGTCGCCGCCGCGCTGGCGCCACAGGCTGATCCGGAAGGCGCGCGCGCCCGCGGCCGTGACGAGCAGCGCCCGCCCCTCGGCCGCCCCCTCGGCCAGCGCCCGCGCGAGCAGCGCCTCGCCCATCAGCGGGTCGGCGAAGCGGTCGACGAACCGCTCGGTCTCCTCGCCGAACAGCGCAAGATCCACCGGACTGCGCTCGCGGCACTGGCCGGCAACGGTCACCGCCGCAAGCGCGATCGGCAGATCAGCGCCCGGCTCCGTCGTGTCGGCCCCTTCTCTCACGCTCTGCATGGGTGCTGACCGGTTCGCCCGACCGTGCCGGCGCGGTCAGCGCGACCGGTCGCGCCGCGGCCCGGATGCGCCGCGCGAGCCCCGGGCCAGTGCGGCGGCCGCGCGGATTTCCTCGGCGATCTCCAGCGCCTCGTCCGGGTCGAAGTCCATAGGGATTTCGAAGCCCTCTCCCTCGACATAGATCCTCACCATCCCCACGGATGTCGGCCCGACTGCGAGGGTCGCGGCGACGTCGCTTTCCCTGTTTATGCCCATGCTGAAACGCCCCGGTGCTTTGTAATTGTTACAGTTGCATGTGATGCTACGCCATTCCGTTAATGGATACAGCCCCGATGACGAATCGCGCCATCGGTTCTTGAAAATTCTGCCGGGCGGGGATAAACGACGCTCGTCGTGCCGACGTAGCTCAGTTGGTTAGAGCACCGGATTGTGGATCCGGGGGTCCGGGGTTCAAGTCCCTGCGTCGGTACCATCTTCACCTCCTCACCTCCTCACGATCGCCGCGCGGCTTCGCTCGCGGACAGCCTGCGGCCGCAGGTGCGCGTGCAGCCGACCGCGCGACCCTTTGATCCGGCGCACAGAATCGGCTGGCATGGGGCGGGTCCGGCCCCGCCCCAACGATCGCCGCGCCCGAGTGCCCGCAGGCGGACCCCGGCAGCCGTGACGCAGCGCGCGCTCCCTGCCCGAAATCGGGAACGCCCGCGCCCGCCGCCGATAGTGCGCCCGAGCGGTTTCTGAGGAGAAAGTGATGAAACTCGTCGATTGGTTCGCGCGCGGGCCCGTTCATGTCAGCTTCGGCCGCCGGGGATCCGGACTTTCGGCCATCAGGGGCGTGTCGTCTGTCACACTGCTTTCCGATTCCGGTGCGACGGTCGAGATCCCGGCCGCCGATGGCATTCTGGCTGGCGTGATGACGGCGGCCGACCGGGTTGCCCTCGGCTCGGTGGCTGCGGCAGCCGGTGCGCCCGTGTTCGACACAGTCGATGCCGCCGCGGCGGCGTTCGTGCCAGCGTCGGCGCAGGCCCTGCGGCTTGCGGGGCGCAGCACCGCGGGCGACCGTGGCGCGGCGC
>JAVVFE010000482.1:0-1982 GCA_032251175.1 Thermohalobaculum sp. | reverse complement strand
GCGCTCACCCGCACCGCGGCGGCGCAGGCCGCGAACTTTCCGTTCTGCACCATCGAGCCCAATGTCGGCGAGGTGGCGGTGCCCGACGCCCGGCTGGACCGGCTGGCCGCCATCGCGAAATCGGCGCAGATCATCCCCACGCGGCTGACCTTCGTGGACATCGCCGGGCTGGTGAAGGGCGCCTCGCAGGGCGAGGGGCTGGGCAACCAGTTCCTGGCCAATATCCGCGAGGTCGATGCCATCGCCCATGTGGTGCGCTGCTTCGAGGATGACGATGTCACGCATGTCGCGGGCGACGTCGACCCGCTGGCCGATATCGAGACGATCGAGACCGAGCTGATGCTGGCCGATCTCGACTCGGTCGAGCGGCGGCTGCAGAACATCGGCCGCAAGATCCGTGGTGGCGACAAGGACGCGGCCGAGCAGGAGCGCCTGCTGCTGCGCGCCAAGGAGGCGTTGGAAGCCGGCCGCCCGGCGCGGACCGTCGCGGTCGCGCCCGACGAGCTGAGATGCTGGCGGATGTTGCAGCTTCTGACCGCCAAGCCGGTGCTGTATGTCTGCAATGTCGAGGAGGCGGCGGCCGCAACGGGCAACGCGCTGTCGGCCAGGGTGGCGGCGTTCGCCGAGCGCGAGGGCGCGGCGGCGGTGGTGATCTCGGCCCGGATCGAGGAGGAGATCGCCCAGCTTCCCGATGCCGAGCGCGCCGAGTTCCTCGAGGCCATGGGGCTGGCCGAGCCCGGCCTCGACCGGCTGATCCGCGCCGGCTATGGGCTGCTGGGGCTGATCACCTATTTCACCGTCGGCCCCAAGGAGGCCCGCGCCTGGACGATCCGCGAGGGCACGCAGGCGCCGCAGGCGGCGGGCGAGATCCATGGCGATTTCGAGCGCGGCTTCATCCGCGCCGAGACCATCGCCTATGACGATTTCATCGGCTGCGGCGGCGAGGCGGGCGCGCGCGATGCGGGCAAGCTGCGCATCGAGGGCAAGAGCTACCGCGTCGCGGATGGCGACGTGCTGCATTTCCTGTTCAACGCCTGACCGGCGCTGGGGGGGCGATGAAGGTTCTCCACGTCATCCCCTCGCTCGCCCCGGCCCGCGGCGGCCCCAGCACGGCGCTGCCGCTGTTCGAGCGCGCGCTGGCGGCCGAGGGCGTGACGGTCGAGACCGCGACCACCGACGACGACGGCCCCGGCCGCCGCAGCCCGCGCCCGCCCGAGACGGTCGAGGGCGGCATCCGGCGCCTGTGGTTCCCCAAGCAGGCCGAGTTCTACACCCGGTCGGCGCCGTTTCGCCGCTGGATCGGGGCGCATGTGCGGGACTACGACCTGGTCCATGTCCATGCCCTGTTCTCGCATGTCAGCGTGTCGGCGGCGCTGGCGGCGCGGCGGGCCGGGGTGCCCTATGTCATCCGGCCCTGCGGCGCGCTCACCCGCTACGGGATGGCGACCAAGCCGCTGATGAAGCGGGTCTCGCTCGCGCTGTTCGAGGCCCGGGCGCTGCGTGGCGCGGCGGCAGTGCAGGTGACCTCGGAACAGGAGCGCGACGAGGCGCTGGAACTGGGCGTGCCGATGCGCCCCTGGCTGCTGCCGCTGGGCATCGACGACCCCGGCGCGGGGCGGGCCGAGCGGTTCCTTGCGCGCCACCCGGACGCCTGCGGGCGGCCGCGCCTGCTGTTCCTGTCGCGGCTGCACCCGAAGAAGAACCTCGAGGCGGCGATCGACGCGCTGGCCCTGCTGGGCGATGGCCCGGCGGCGCCGGTCCTGATCGTCTGCGGCGAGGGTGAGGCCGACTACCGGCGGGCGC
This sequence comes from Thermohalobaculum sp., assembly GCA_032251175.1. Taxonomy (GTDB): domain Bacteria; phylum Pseudomonadota; class Alphaproteobacteria; order Rhodobacterales; family Rhodobacteraceae; genus Thermohalobaculum. The sequence goes on along the minus strand of JAVVFE010000482.1, from coordinate 179 downwards.
TGGCCGCGCGGGCGGCCGGGCGCGGGGTGGCCGGGCGGATCGTCTGGGCGGGCTTCGTGACCGGCGCCGACAAGGCCGACGCGCTGGCGGCGGGCGACCTGTTCGTGCTGCCCTCGTTCTCGGAGAATTTCGGCATCGCCGCGGTCGAGGCGCTGTTCGCCGGCCTGCCCTGCGTGCTG
>JAVVFE010000481.1:0-1986 GCA_032251175.1 Thermohalobaculum sp. | reverse complement strand
GCACAGTCGCACGCCGAGACGCTCGGAGGTCCCGGGCTCGTCGACGTCGGCGCGGCCGCCGGCGAACGCCGCGCTCCCGCTCTCCTCGGCCAGCCGGTCGCGCTCGATGGTCAGTCGCTGGTGGACGGCGCCGGCGATCGCCTCCTCCTCGCGCAGCGGCGGCAGGGCGCCCTCGGCCGCCTCGCGGGCGCGCCGTGCCGCGGCGACCTCGGCCTCGGCGCGCGCGGCGGCGCGGACGCCCTCGGTGAGGTCGGCCTCGGCGTGGGCCCGCGCGGCCTCGGCCTGCTGCCAGCGCAAGTAAAGCAGCACCGCCTCGGCGCGGCGCAGTTCCTCGGCGATCTCGCGGTAGCGCCGGGCTTGCGCCGCCTGCCGTTCGAGGCTGCGAAGCTGGGTCTCGAGCCCGTCGAGCACGTCCTCGACCCGGGCAAGGTTCTGCTCGGCGCCGTTGAGCTTCAGCTCCGCCTCGTGGCGGCGCTGGTAGAGGCCCGAGATGCCGGCGGCTTCCTCGAGGATCTGGCGGCGCGCCTTGGGCTTGGCGTTGATCAGCTCGGAAATCTGCCCCTGCCGCACCAGCGCCGGCGAGTGCGCCCCGGTCGAGGCGTCGGCGAACAGCATCTGCACGTCGCGCGCCCGCACGTTCCTGCCGTTGAGCGTGTAGGCCGAGCCGATGTCGCGGGTGATGCGCCGGCTCACCTCGAGCGTGTCGGCATGGTTGAAGGCCGCGGGCGCCAGCCGGTCGGCATTGTCGATCACGAGGTCCACCGAGGCCGCGTTGCGCGCCGGGCGCGACGAGGTGCCAGCGAAGATGACGTCGTCCATCCCGTCGCCGCGCATCGCCTTGGCGCGGTTCTCGCCCATCACCCAGCGCAGCGCCTCGAGCAGGTTCGACTTGCCGCAGCCGTTCGGCCCCACCACCCCCGTCAGCCCCTCGCGGATGACAAGCTCGGTTGGGTCGACGAAGGACTTGAAGCCCTGGAGCCTGAGTCGGGTGAGTTGCACGCGGCCTGCCTCTGCCGAAATCCGATCTGGGGATCGTGGGCGAGTCGGGCGGCGCTGTCAATCGGCGAGCGCCGGATGTGGGGGGTTATCCACAGGGCGCCCACAAGATGTGGGGCGCCCGCATGTCAGGCGCCCCGCGGCCCCGGATCGCGCCCGGGGCCCGGCCCGGCGGCGGCGCAGGCGCGCGCGCCCCGGGCTCAGAGGTGCTTGTCGATCAGCGCCGCGAAATCCGACGCCGGCATGTTGCCGGTCTGCTTCTCGCCGTTGATCAGGAAGGTGGGGGTCGAGCGCACGTCGTCGGCGGTCGCGAAGGTCTGGTAGCGCTCGATCAGCGCCTTGGCATAGTCCTGATCGCCGAGGCAGGCGGTGATCTGCTCGGCCGACAAGCCGTTGAGCCGGCCGATCTTCTGGATCTCGCCGGCGATGTCGTCGGCGCGGCTCCACTGGTCCTGGCGCTTGAGGAACTGCTCGGCCATCGGGTAGTAGCCGGCCTCGCCGCCGCAGCGCGCGACCATCGAGGCCCACAGGCCGAAGCGGTCGAAATAGACCTCGCGCAGCACGAAGCGCACCTTGCCGGTGTCGACATAGCGCGTCTTGATCTCGGGCCAGGTGTTGACGTGGAAGGCCGCACAGTGCGGGCAGGTGAAGGACGCGTATTCGATGATCGTCACCGGCGCGTCGGCGGCGCCCAGGAACACGTCCTCCATCACCGGCTCGGCCAGTGCCGCGGCGGGCAGGGCGGTGGCAAGGGTGGTCGCGGCGGCAGCGGTGATCAGCGCGCGGCGGGTCAGGTGGGGCATCGGTCTCTCCCTGGTGCGTCGGACTTGGCCTGGTCGCGCGCCCGTCCGGCGCGGCCCCCGTCAGATAGGCGAGCGGCTTGGAAATGTCACGTCAAGGTCGTGTCATTCCGTCGGGTCGCGGCGCGCGGGGCGCGACAGCACGAAGGCGCCCATGCGCGCCAGCGCGTCGCGCAGCGCGGGGTCGCGG
>JAVVFE010000480.1:0-2002 GCA_032251175.1 Thermohalobaculum sp. | reverse complement strand
CCGCCCCACCCCCGCCCCTTGACTACCACCCCCCGACCGCGTAAGGACGCGCTCTCGGATTTCGGCGGGTCCGGCCCGGCGCTCTGGCGCGCGCGGCCCGCAGCCTTGGAAGAATGAGGGAAGAGCCATGTCGCGCCGTTGCGAACTGACCGGCAAGGGTGTGCTGACCGGCCACAATGTCAGCCACTCGAACATCAAGACCAACCGCCGCTTCCTGCCGAACCTCAACACGGTCTCGCTGGAAAGCGAATCGCTCGGCCGCACGTTCCGTTTCCGCATCGCCGCCTCGGCGCTGCGCACGGTCGACCACCGCGGCGGGCTCGACGCCTTCCTCGCCAAGGCCCGCGACGAGGAGCTGAGCCCCAAGGCCCTCAAGGTCAAGCGCGACATCGAGGCCGCGGCCCTCGAAGCGGCCATCGCCGCCGCCGTCTGACCCGACCCTGATCGACACGCACAGGGGCGCGCCCGGGCCACCGGACGCGCCCATTCGCGTTGCGCGGGCCGGTGGCGGCGGCGGCCCGCCCGCGATCACACTCGCGTGATGTCGCTGTGACGTGAATTGAGCCCCGCCCCGATCCGTCCAACTAGAAAGGCAGGGCGCCCGCGCAGCCCGCCCGAATGGTTGGAAAGGTCCGCGATGCCCCTCAAGCGCCTCAAGTCCCCCCCCGCCAGATCGCCGTTCGCGCCGCAGTGGGAAATCCCGCTGTTCATGGAAAAGCTCGACGACGCCGCACTGCTCGGCAGCATCCGCGAGACCGTGCTGACCAAGGAGGCGGTGCTCAAGAAGCAGATCCCCGCCAAGCCGGTGGCCGGCATCGCCGACGGGCTCACCTCGCGCTGGCACGGCTTCAACATCTTCACCTGGGACGAGCCGGCGATGCGCGCCTTCCACGGCTTCGTGCGCCGCGCCTATCGCGGCTATCTGGCAGCGCTGGGCGTGCCGCGGGCGCGCTGCTACATCCAGGGCTGGGCCAACGTGGTGCGCGGCGGCGAGAAGTTCGCGCCCCATTGCCACGACCAGTCGCCCTACGCGTATCTGTCGGGCAACTTCACCGTGGCCTGCACCGACACCAGCACGATCTACTACCCGCCGTTCCTCTATCAGGGCGCCCCGCGCGAGGACCGCTCGATCCCGATCCCGAACGAGCCGGGCCTGCTCACCATGTTCCCCAGCACCATCCTGCACGAGACCTCGCTGCACACCGACGGGTCCGAGCGGATCACGCTGGCGTTCGACATCTTCCTGCAGGACTACGACCTCGGCGGCCGGCAGGGCATGGGCGGCATGCACATCGTGCTCGACGACCCCGCCGTGATGGCCTGAGCGGGCGGGCGGGCGCGTGCGCGCGCGCCCCGCGCCACTCTGCGCCGGCGGTGGATCTCGCTGCCCCGGGCTCGACCCGGGGCCTCCTGAAACGAGCCCGCTCCGTCCCGCTTTACCCGCCGCCCCCGCTCGCGTAACCCTTGGGCCCCCGACCCCCACATGGCCGAGGCCCCATGACCCGCATCCTCTGCGTCTGCCTCGGCAACACCTGCCGCTCGCCCATGGCGCAGGGCGTGATCGAGGCCATGGCGCAGGCCGCGGGCCTCGCGGTCGAGGTCGACAGCGCCGGCCTTGGCGCCTGGCATGTCGGCAAGCCGCCCCACCCGATGGGCCTCGCCGCAGCATCCGCGCGGGGCTACGACACCAGCCATCAGCGCACCCGCATGGTCGCGCCCGGCGACTTCCACGCCTTCGACCTGATCGTGGCGATGGACGGCGCCAACCTCGCCGCGCTCCACGCCCTGCGCCCCGCCGGCGCCCGCGCCCGGATCCGCCTGTTCGACCCCCAGGCGCGCGACATCCCCGACCCCTGGGGCGGCACCCCGGCCGACTACGACCACGCGCTCGACCTGATCGAGGCGGCGGCGCGCGCGCTGGTCGCGGGGCTCGCGGCACGGCGCTGAGCGGGGTCCGCCACCACGCGCCGGCGGGTTGCGCGCGGACCCGGCCGCGACACCC
>JAVVFE010000479.1:0-2018 GCA_032251175.1 Thermohalobaculum sp. | reverse complement strand
ATATGGAGCAGCCATGTCCGGTCCCCCTCAGAGCCAGGCGATGTCGTTGAAGCCGCGCTCGAGGTAGCCGCCGAACTCGGCGGACGAGCCCTCGTAGCCGAAATGGGGCCAGACCTCTTTCTGGTTGTAGAGGCTGACCACCAGATCGCCGCGCAGCGCCTGGAAGAAGGGCGTGGCCTCGATCTCGCGCAGGATGGCGACGCGCTCGAACTCCCAGCCCGCGCCCAGATAGCTGCCGTGCCCGGCCCTGGCCGCGCGCGCGTCGAGATCGGCGATGCCGTCTTCCAGCAGCGCCTTGTAGGCGGCATTGGCCGCGGCCTTGGCGTCGTGGCCCTTGATCGCGACGGCGTAGAACTTGTCGGCGATCCGGTCGTGCGGGTAGATGTCGCGCGCCATCTGGATCAGCGTGGCCACCGCCTGCGGGCTCAGCGCCGCGGTCTCGAGCGCCCACGCCTCGGTGGCATGCGCAAGGAACCCCGCGCCGACGACGAAGGACGCCCCGGCCGCGACGCCGGATTTCAACAGCTCGCGCCGGGTCAGGCCCCGTGGGGACCGATGCTCAGTCATGGTTGTTCCCTCCCTGGGATGGTGATGCGCGGGGGGCGGTTCGGTGCCGCCCCTCCGGTGGTTCAGCGATAGCGGCCGTGGCGTTGCAGCACTTCGATCTGGTAGCCGTCGGGGTCGGCGACGAAGAAGAAGCGCGCCATCAGGGTGCCGTCGCGGTGGAACTCGACGATCTTGCGCGGCTCGAGCCCTTCGGCGGTGAAGCGGGCGTGCTCGGCGTCGAGATCGTCGACCGCAAAGGCGATGTGACCATAGCCGTTGCCCAGGTGATAGGGCTCGGTGCGGTCCTTGTTGATGGTCAGCTCAAGCTCGAAATCGGCCTCAGGGCCGCGCAGGTAGACCAGCGTGAAGCTGTCGAAGTCGAAGCGGTCGGCGACCGAAAGCCCGAAGGCCGTGCGGTAGAACGCGACCGCGCGCGCCTCGTCGAGGACGCGGATCATGGCATGAATGGCCTTCGCCACCGGCATCTCCCTTGCTGCCCGTCTGCGACAGGCTAGCGCAGGCCCCGGGGCGCCGGGTGTTAGCCTGTTACTACTCGGCCGCGATGCGGTCGAGCGCCGGCGCCTCGCGCCGCAGGTGCACCAGGCAGGCGCAGCGCAGCAGCGAGGTGAAGTTGCGCACCTCGCCATGCAGGTCGAGCACCTCGGAATGTAGCCGCGAGACGAATTGCGACACGCTGACCCCCTCGGCCATGGCGATCTCGCCCAGCACGCGCCAGAACGCGCGCTCAAGCCGGATCGAGGTCGACAGGCCGTTCATGCGGATCGAGCGGGTCTCGCAGTCGTAGTCCGCGGGATCCTGACCGGCAAAGATCTGGCACATGGGCGAGTCCTCCCCAGTAATTTTCTTTCATACTCGGGCGAACGCGGGACAGAAATCAACCACCAACGCGACGCTAGCGCGCCTCGAACTCGGGGTCCACCGGCACGGCGAGCGCGGTGGCCAGCAGGTTCGTCTGCCCCGCCAGCGCGATGATCGCAAGCAACTCGACCTCCATCGCCTCGGTCATGCCTTTGGCGCGGGCGGCGGCGGTGTGGGAATGGACACAGTAGGCGCAGCCATTCGCCGCCGACACGGCGATGTAGATCATCTCGCGTGTCACCGGGTCGAGCGCGCCGGGGGCGGCCATCACCGCCTTGAGCTGGCCCCAGACGCGCTCGAGCAGCGCGTCGTCGGCCGCCGCCAGCGCGCGCCAGAAGTTATTGACGAAATCGCCGCCCCGGGTCGCGCGGATGTCGGCGAAGACCGCCGCCGCCCGGGGGGACAATTCGGCGTCCGACAGCGGGCGGCGGGTCGGCATCAGATCAGCGCGAAGATGCGCGCGGGGCCGCCGGTGCCGCCGCGGACCTTGGGGGCGCCGACCACCAGCGTCGCCCCGGTGGCTGGCAGCCGATCAAGGTTCGCGAGGCATTCGATCCCCCAGCGGTTGGTCGGCAGCCAGGCGTAATGGGTCG
>JAVVFE010000478.1:0-2020 GCA_032251175.1 Thermohalobaculum sp. | reverse complement strand
TCAGCGAATGGCGGGCAAGCTGGTCGAGCATGTGGTCGAAGAAGCCCACGCCGGTAGCGATCTCGGCCCGCCCGGTGGCGTCGAGGCCCAGCGTGACGCTGATCTCGGTTTCCGCCGTGCGGCGGCTGACGGTTGCGTTGCGCATCGGCGCGCTCCTTGCTGTGTGCGCGCTGCTTATAGGCGGCCATGCGCGGCGGGGGAAGGGCGCAGGCGCGGGGGCGGTGTGCAACGGGCGCGCCTCCGGCGGATGCGCCCGACAGAGGTCGCAGGGCCTGTCAAACCGGCACCGCGCCTGTTAAACCGGGCGGGCCGGTGCGTCCCGGCACTGACGAGAGGCGAGGGTCATGCTGCGAAGGGCCGTGTTGCTGTTTCTTGCGGCTCTGCTGCCTGCCTGGCCTGCCGTGGCGCAGGCCCCGGGCGGGCCGCCGACCGTGACCGTCGTCACGCTGGACGAGCAGGACGTGACGCTGACCAGTCTGCTGCCCGGTCGCGTGGTGGCCTCTGCCATCGCCGAGGTCCGCCCGCAGGTGAACGGCATCATCACCGAACGGCTGTTCGAGGAGGGGGCGACGGTGGCGCTGGGCGACCCGCTCTACCGGATCGACCCGGCCAGCTACGCCGCCGAGGCCGCCTCGGCACGGGCCGAGATCGCCCAGGCGCGCGCCCGGCTGCGCGCCGCCGAGCGGGATTTCGCCCGGGTCGAGGCCTTGCGCGGGCGCGGCGTGGTCAGCGAGCAGGCCTATGACACGGCCCTCGCCGAACGCGACACCGCCGAAGCGGCCTTGCAGGTCGCCGAGGCGCGCTATCGCACCGCCGAGATCAATGTCGAGCGCACGATGATCCGCGCGCCGCTGAGCGGTGTGGTCGGGCGGTCGCTGACCACCCAGGGCGCGCTGGTGACATCGGGCCAGGCCGCGCCGCTGGCGGTGATCCGCGCGCTCGACCCGGTATTCGTCGATGTCACCCAATCCGCCGCCGAGATGCTGGACTGGCGGCGCGGCGTCGCGTTCGAGCGGCTCGCCGATGCCGAACTCACCGTCACGCTGACGCTGGCCGACGGCGCGCAATACGACCACACCGGCCTGCTGACCGCGGCCGAGCCGCATGTCGACCAGGCCACCGGCGTGGTCACCCTGCGGATGGAGTTTCCCAACCCGCAGGCGCTGTTGCTGCCGGGGATGTATGTGCAGGTCGAACTGCCGCAAGGCGTGGCCCGTGGCGTGGTGCTCGCCCCGCAGGAGGGCATCAGCCGCGACCGGCGCGGGCGGCCCGTGGCGCTGGTGGTGAACCGCGAGGACACCGTCGAGGAGCGCCCGTTGTCGATCCTGCGCGCCCGCGGCTCCAACTGGGTGGTGGATGACGGTCTCGCCGCCGGCGACCGGCTGATCGTCGAGGGCCTGCAGAAGGTGCGCGCCGGCCAGCAGGTGCGCGCCGAGGAACGCGCCCCCACCGTCGAGCCACAGGCGCGGGCCGACGACGCCCCCGCCGTGCGCTGAGGGCCGGGGCATGGCGCGCTTCTTCATCGACCGGCCGGTCTTCGCCTGGGTGATCGCGATCCTGATCATGGGGGTCGGCCTGCTGGCCATCCTCACCCTGCCGGTGGCGCAGTATCCGCGCATCGCGCCGCCCTCGGTCACCGTGACGGCGCAATTCCCCGGTGCCTCGGCCGAGACGACGGCGAGCACGGTGACCCAGGTGATCGAGCAGCAGATGACCGGGCTCGACGGGCTGCGCTATTTCTCGTCGTCCTCGACCTCGGCGGGGCGGGCGCAGATCACGCTGACCTTCGAGACCGGCACGGATGCCGACATCGCGCAGGTGCAGGTGCAGAACAAGCTGGCACAGGCCACGCCGCTGCTGCCCGAGCCCGTGGTCCGCCAGGGCGTGACGGTGCGCAAGTCCTCGGCGGGTTTCCTGATGGTGATCGCGCTGATTTCCGAGGATGGCCGGCTCGACCAGTTCGATCTCGGCGATTACATGGTCTCCAATCTCGCCGACGAGTTCGCCCGCATCGAGGGGG
>JAVVFE010000477.1:0-2056 GCA_032251175.1 Thermohalobaculum sp. | reverse complement strand
GTGCCGAGCAGATACTGACCCTCGTAGACCGCGTTCGCCCGGAACATCGGCATCACGAAGTCGCGCACGAATTCCTCGCGCAGGTCCTCGATGTAGATCGCCTTGGCGCCCATCACCTCGGCCTTCTTGCGCGCAGGCTCCAATTCCTCGCCCTGGCCGAGGTCGGCGGTGAAGGTCACCACCTCGCAGCCATACTCGACCATCAGCCATTTGAGGATGATCGAGGTGTCGAGACCGCCGGAATAGGCGAGGACGACCTTCTTGGGCTTCTGCATCGGGGCGCTCCTGACTGCGGGCGGTGGGCCGGAAACTCGGCCGCGGTTCTAGGGATTTCCGCGGGCGCGGGCAAGGGGCGCGCGGGTGAGAGACAGGGCGCGGGGGCGGAAGTCTGGGAAGCGGGAGGCAGGGGGCCGGCAGCACTGGGTCGGAAGCGCGCGGGCGCGCTCAGCCCGCGATGCCGATGCCGTGGCAGCGCGCGGCGGCCAGCAGGCGCGCGCCCTCGGCCGCGGGCGCCACGGCAAAGGGCCGCGCGGTCGCGATCTGGCCCGCGCGGGTCAGGGCGGCGGCGATCTCGCCCGCCAGCGCCTCGCCCGCGGGACCGGGGCGGATCACCAGCGCAAGCTCGGCCGCGCCCTGCCCGGGGCTGAGGTCGACCAGCCAGGCCTCGGCCACCGCGCCGCCGAAATCGGCCAGCCGGCGTGCCAGCGCATCGAGCAGCGCGGGTTCGGGCGCCGCGGGCGGGCCGATCCGGGCGGCGCGCGTCTCGTCCGCCGCGGCCGGCGCCCCGAAATGCTGCGCGACCCAGGCGAGCGTGTCGGGCGCCAGCACCGTCTCGCAGCCGCCCCCGGCGCCGGGGTTCAGCGCCAGCGCCACCCCCTGCCCGGCCAGCAGGCCCGCCAGTTCGGCCCCGGTCAGCACTGCATGCTCGGTCGGCCGCCCGATCGCGGCGGCAAAACGGTCCTCGCCGTCGAACGCCAGCGCCGCCGGCCCGTCGGCCAGCGCCAGCAGGGTCGGGCGCACGCGCGCGCCCGCGGCCGCATCCAGCGCCAGATGCAGCCGGGCGGTCGCGAGCCCCTCGTAGAAGTCGAGCCAGGGCCGCTCGGCCTCGGGGTCGGCCATCACCGCCTGCCAGAGCTTGTCGAGCCGTGTCCCGGTCATCCGCCGCCCCCCGTCTGCGCCGCGGCCGCGCCGCAGGCGGGACCGGCATAACGCGCCGCCTCGGCCCGGGCCAGCGCATAGCCTGCGACATCGCGCCAGACCGCGGCCGCCTGAAGGTCGCGGAACAGCAGGTGCCAGCCCTCGGCATAGCTGATCGTCTGGCGCGGTCCCCGGGTGCGCGCGAACACCCGGCGCACCGCGGCGCCGGGCACGATCTCGTCCCGCGCGCCCAGCAGCAGCAGCACGGGCAGGCGCACGTCCGGCGCCGCCTCGGCAGCAAGGTCGGTCAGCCGCACCAGCCCCATGATCTCGCGCGCGCTGGGCGGGCGCAGGTAGTAGGGATCGCGCGCCATCTCGTGCAGCGCCTCGAGGTTGTCGGTGGCCTGGATGCGCACCAGCCCCTCGCCGGTAAAGCGGGTGTCGGGCACCACCGCCGCGGCAAGCCAGGCGGCCAGCCGGTGCAGCGGGTTCAGCTCGTCGCCGCCCCAGATCGCCGGGGCGGCGAGGATCAGCGCATCGGCCGCCAGCCCCTGCCCCGCCGCCGCCAGCACAACGCCCCCGCCCATCGAGTGCCCCAGCACGATCAGCGGCAGGCAGGGGTGGCGCGCCCGCACCTCGCCCGCCACGGCGATCAGATCATCCACCAGCGCCGGCGCGCCCGGCCAGCGCGCCCGCGTCTCGCCCCGGCCGAAGCCGCGCTGGTCATAGGCATAGGTGGTGATGCCGGCCGCCGCCCAGTCGGCGCCCGCGCGCCGGAAGGTCAGGGCGCCGTAATCGCCGAAGCCGTGCAGCGCGAGGATCACGGCACGCGGCGCCGTGGCCGGCCAGACCGACACCGGCAGCGCGGCCCCATCGGCGCCCGCCAGCGTCGGGCCATCGAAAGCGGCGGGCGAAACCG
>JAVVFE010000476.1:0-2072 GCA_032251175.1 Thermohalobaculum sp. | reverse complement strand
CCGGCAGGTCGAGGTCGCGGCGCACCGGCGCACTCTCCAGCAGGCGGCGGGTCTCGTCCATCCGGTCGAAGGTCTCGTCGATGGCAAAGCGCAGCTCCGGCACGTTGCGCAGGGTCAGCCCGCGGCCCAGCCGGCGGCGCAATTCCCCCCGGTTTCGCGCCAGCGCCGCCAGCGCCGCCGCGCGCCCGGTGCCGCCCAGCGGCATGACATAGGCCGTGGCGACGCGCAGATCGGGCGAGCAGCGCACCTCGCCCACGGTGATCGACATGCGGTTCAGGTCGGGGTCGTGCACATCGCCCTGGATGAGCAGATCCGAGAGCATGCGGCGAATCAACTCGCCCACCCGCAGCTGCCGCTGCGAGGGGCCGGGGCCGACGGGGGATGTCTTGCTCATGCGCTCACCTCTCGGCTCTCAGATAAGGCCCCGCGCCACGCGCCGCAACCGGGCTTTGCCAAGCGCCGGCAGAGCGGCTATGCCGATGCCGCAGGCAGAGGAGCAACGGATGCAGCCGAAAACGCGGATCGTCGTAACCGGGGCCTCGGGCCGGATGGGGCGGATGCTGATCGAAACGGTGCGCGAGAGCGACCGCGCCGAACTCGCCGGCGCGACCGAACGCGCGGGCCACCCCTGGGTGGGCGAGGACCTCGGGGTTGCGCTCGGCGGCGCGCCCATGGGCGTCATCGTGACCGACGACCCGCTGGAGCCGTTCGCGCAGGCACATGCGGTGCTCGATTTCACCACTCCGGCGGCGACGCTCGACCATGCCGCGCTGGCGGCGCAGGCGCGGCTGGTGCATGTGATCGGCACCACCGGCCTTGCCGAAGCCGATCTGGCGCGGCTTGCCGCCGCTGCGCGCCATGCCGTCATCGTGCGGGCCGGCAACATGAGCCTTGGCGTCAACCTGCTGGTGCAACTGACCCGGCAGGTGGCCGCCGCGCTCGATGACGACTGGGACATCGAGATCGTCGAGGCGCATCACCGCGACAAGGTCGATGCGCCCTCGGGCACGGCGCTGATGCTGGGCGAGGCGGCGGCGGCGGCGCGCGGCATCGACCTGGCGCAGGCCGCCGACCGGGGCCGCGACGGGCTGACCGGCGTGCGGGCGCGCGGGCATATCGGCTTTGCCGCCATCCGGGGCGGCGATGTGGTGGGCGAGCATGACGTGATCTTCGCCACCGGGGGCGAGCGCATCGTCTTGCGGCACATCGCCGGCGACCGCCGCCTGTTCGCCCGGGGCGCGCTGAAGGCCGCGCTCTGGGGGCAGGGGTGCCCGCCCGGCGAATATTCGATGCTCGACGTGCTGGGGCTGGTCGACGGGTGATCCATGGTCCTGTCTGCCGCGTAGACAGGCCAGGAGGTGCGCGAGATGAACACTGTCACACATGCAATTCTGGCCCTGGGTCTGGTGCTGCCAGCCGCGGCCAGCGCGGACGTGATGCGCGTGACCAGCGAGGGTGCATTCGTGCAGCTTGTCGAGGGCCGCACCCTGTCGACCCTCGGCGTCAAGCTGAACGTCAGCCCCGAGGGCCGCATCAGCGGGCGCGCCTGGGGGCGCGACGTCAGCGGAAGCTGGCGCTGGCAGGACAGCTATTTCTGCCGCGAGATGACCTTTGGCGACAAACCGGTCGAACCCGACTGCCAGGTGGTCGAGCACGATGGTGACGCCCTGCGCTTCATCGCCGAGCGCGGCACCGGGCAGCAGGCGAACCTGCGCCTGCGCTGATCGCCGGGCCCGGGTGCGCCGCCGGGTTCAGGCGGTGGCGACGCTGCGCTGTCCCGGCAGTTCTGCCTCGGCCGGACTGTCGGGGGCCGGCCATCCCAGCAGTTGCTGCAAGCGTGCCGCCGTCTCGTCCCGGCCGTCCTCCTCTTCCTTTTCGCGCCCCTGCCGCCGGCGTGGCCCGCCAGCGCCGCCCTCGTCTCCGTCGCCGCCGCCCAGGAGAGTCCGCTGCGCGCCGGGCCGATGGTCGGCTACTCGGAGATGCGCGAGGTGCTCCTGTGGGCGCAGACGCGCGGGCCCGCCACCCTGCGATTCACCTGGTGGAACGAGGCGGACCCGTCCGTCCGCTACCAC
>JAVVFE010000475.1:0-2100 GCA_032251175.1 Thermohalobaculum sp. | reverse complement strand
CAGGCGATGGTCGCCGCCGCCGGGCGCCGCGCCGGCGCCACCCGCACCGCCATCAGCGCCAGCAGGTTGGTGCCCGCCGCGCCGACGCCGACGCCGATCGCCAGGAAGGCCACCACCGCCGCGGCAATCCCCGGCCCGGGCGCCGAGGCCATCAGCACCGTCGCCGCCGCCGCCGCCACGCCGCCCAGCGCCAGCAGCGCCATGCCGCCGAGGATCCAGGGCGTCCGCCGCCCGCCCTGATCGGCGCCATGCCCCCAGCGCGGCCGCAGCATCTGCACCGCGTAATGCAGCGCCACCAGCGCGCCCGGCAGCATCGCCGGCAGCGCCAACTCCACCACCATCACCCGGTTCAGCGTCGAGGTCGTCAGCACGACGATCGAGCCCAGCGCCATCTGCACGAGGCCAAGGCGCACCATGCCGAACCAGCTCAGATACTGCGTGCTCATCCGAGGCCGCCCGCCTGCGCCGCCACACGCAGCGCGAAGGCGCTGACCAGCATGCCGAGCACATAGAGGCTGACGCCGGTCGCGTTGTACCAGGGCGCGTTGCCCTTCGGGTCGCGCAACAGAACCCGCATCGCCAAAACCTGCGCCGCCAGCAGCATCGCCACGATGCCGCCATGCCACGGGTGGTCCCAGACGAAAAGCAGAACCACCACGGCAACTTGCGGCAGCGCCATCACCCAGCACGCAAGGCGCGCGGCGCGGTCGCGCCCCATCACCGCAGGCAGCGAGCGGATGCCGAGCGCGCGGTCCCCCTCGACCGCCTTGAAGTCGTTGAGCGTCATGATCCCATGCGCGCCGGCGGCGTAAAGCGCCGCAAGCGCCACGACCTGCGCATCCGGCAGCGCGGCCAGCATGACGGCAGCACCCGTGAACCAGGGCAGCCCCTCGTAGCACAGACCGGTCGCGGCACAGCCCCACCAGCCGTTCATCTTCAGCCGCAGCGGCGGCGCCGAATAGGCCCAGGCGAAGACCACGCCGACCACCGTCGCGGCAAAGGCCCAGGCGCCCAGCAGCGCGCCGACGCCCAGCGAGATCGCCGTCCACACCACTGCGATCCAGAACCCCCAGGTGCCGGGAATACGCCCCGAGGGAATCGGCCGCCCGGGCTGGTTGATCGCATCGACATGGCGGTCATACCAGTCGTTCGCGGCCTGGCTCATGCCGCAGACCAGCGGCCCTGCCAGCAGCACGCCGCCGATGAATTCGGGCAGCCGGTCGCCCAGCGCCACGCCGGACGAGATCACGCCGCAGCCATAGGCCCACATCGGCGGAAACCAGGTGATCGGCTTCAAAAGCTCGAGCACCGCGGCGGGCGCGGGGCGGCGGGAGGGGTGGATGACAAAGTTGACGGTCATGACTGTCAACACGATATGACAGTCGACTCCGATTGTCAGCGAATTTCGGAAACGACCGACCCGAACCCGGTCCTCATGCCATGTGGCCCGCGACGCGGCCCGCGACCGCATGCCCGGGCATCATTGCCGGCCCCGTGGCAGGACGGGGCGCACCGCGGCGCGGGTTGTGACCTTGACAGCCCAACGACGTGCCGCGCGCCGGCCCCGCCCTCACTCGCCGTCGGCGTAGTCGCTGATGCCGAAGCGGCGCAGCTTCACATACAGGCTCTGGCGCGACAGCCCCAGCATTTCCGCCGCCGAGGCGCGATTGTCGCCGGTCATTTCCAGCGCCGCCTCGATATACAGCTTCTCGATCATGTCGGTGGTCTGGCGCACCACATCCTTCAGCGAGACGCGCCCGACCAGCTCGGTCAACTGCTCGACCGAATGCGGCAGCTCCTTGCCGTTGCGGGGCGCCGCCGCAATCCGGCGCGAGGTGTCGCGGATCAGGAAGCTGTAGGCGGTCATGCTATTGCGGCTCGCCGCGCTCGCCGAGATCTCGACCTCGGTCTCGGTGCCGTATTCGCCGCGCAGGACGGTCGCAAACAGCCGCAGCGCGCCGCGCTCGTGCAGGTTCGCCAGCATGACGCTCAGATCGACCCCCGGCCGGCCCAGCCAGCGTTCCAGGCTTTCGCCGCGCGCCTGTTCCTCGGTGGCAAGCTGCACCATGTCCAGAAAGGCACCGTTGCAGCTTCGGATCG
>JAVVFE010000474.1:0-2114 GCA_032251175.1 Thermohalobaculum sp. | reverse complement strand
CTGATCGGCGCTCGTCAGCCCCGCCCGCGCGAAGCCCGGCACCGATTTGGGGCCGATGTTGCGGATGGCGTCGACCGGCGCGGTCATCTCAGCCCCCGGACGCCATGATCGCGACCTTGCCCGCCCGTGCGGCCGCGGGGTCGCGCAGGAAGGCGTCGAGGATGCGGGGGTAGAGGATGTGCTCCTGCCGCAGCACCCGGGCGGCGAGGCTGTCGGGCGTGTCGCCGGGGATCACCGGCACCACCGCCTGGCCGAGGATCGCGCCGGAATCGAGGTCGGGCGTCACCTCGTGGACCGTGCAGCCATGGACGGCCACGCCTGCCTCCAACGCCCGGGAATGGGTGTGCAGCCCCTTGAACAGCGGCAACAGCGAGGGGTGGATGTTCAGCATCCGTCCCGCCCAGGCCGCGATCAGCCCGTCGGTCATGATCCGCATGAAGCCCGCGCAAGCCACCACCTCGACCCCCGCATCGGTCAGCGCCGCCTGCACCCGGGCGTCGAAGGCCGCGCGGTCGCCCTTGAACGGGCGGTGGTCGATGGCGACTGCCGGCACGTTGCGGGCCTGCGCCTTGGCCAGCCCGGCGGCCTCGGGGTCGTTCGAGACGACGATGGCGGGCACCCCCGCGCAGCGCCCGGCCTGCATGGCGTCGATCAGCGCCGCCATGTTCGAGCCCGAACCCGAGATCAGGATGCCGACGCGGGGCGCGCCGCCGCCCGCGCTCACGCCAGCATCCCCTCGTAATGCACCTCCGCGCGCTCGGCCGCGACCAGGTGGCCGATGCGGTGGACGGTCTCGCCCGCGCCCGTCAGCAGGGCTGCGATGGCGTCGGCGCGGGCGGCCTCGACCACCACGATCATGCCGATCCCGGCGTTGAAGGTGCGCAGCAGTTCGGCCTGGTCGAGCCCGGCCGTATCCGCCAGCCAGCGGAACACCGGGGGCAGCGGCCAGGCGCGCAGGTCGATCCGCGCCGCCACGCCGTCCGACAGCACGCGGGGCAGGTTCTCGGTCAGCCCGCCCCCGGTGATGTGGGCGAGCGCCTTGACGCCGCCGGCCCGGATCGCGGCAAGCGCCGGGCGCACATAGATCCGCGTGGGCGCCAGCAGCGCCGCGCCGAGGGGGCCTTCGCCGAACGGGCAGGGCGCGTCCCAGCCCAGCCCAGCGACCTCGACCGTCTTGCGCACCAGCGAGTAGCCGTTGGAATGCACCCCCGACGAGGCCAGCCCCAGCAGCACGTCGCCCGGGGCGGTCGCGGCCGGCAGCAGCCGCCCACGCTCGGCCGCGCCCACGGCAAAGCCCGCGAGGTCGAAATCGCCTGCGGCATACATGCCCGGCATCTCGGCGGTCTCGCCGCCGATCAGCGCGCAGCCGGCCTCGCGGCAGCCGGCGGCGATGCCCTCGATCACGCGGGCGGCCTCGTCCACGCCGAGGCGGCCGGTGGCGAAATAGTCGAGGAACAGGAGCGGCTCGGCCCCCTGGCAGACCAGGTCGTTGACGCACATCGCCACCAGGTCGATGCCCACGCCGTCGAGCAGCCCGGTGTCGATGGCGATCCTCAGCTTGGTGCCGACGCCGTCGGTCGCCGCCACCAGCACCGGATCGCTGAAGCCCGCCGCCCGAAGGTCGAACAGCCCGCCGAAGCCGCCCAGCCCCGCCATCACGCCGGGCCGGTCGGTCGATTTCGCAGCCGGCTTGATGCGCTCGACCAGCGCGTTGCCCGCGTCGATGTCGACGCCGGCCTGGGCATAGGTGAGACGGGTCGGGCGGTCGGTCATCGGGGGCACTCCGCAAGGCGTGGGCCTGCGCGCTCCGGCAAGGGGCGCTGGCCGCCCCCCTTTAGCGCAAGGCCGCGGGCAAGGGAACCGCGCGCGCGCCGGTTGACCGCGCGCATCGCGCCGCAGTATGCCCGAGGCACGCGGGGGCCCGTAGCTCAACGGTCAGAGCAGACCGCTCATAACGGTTTGGTTGGGGGTTCGAGTCCCTCCGGGCCTACCACGGCGCGCAGCGGCGCGCGCGCGGCGCGGTCCGGGGTCAGATCTGCACCGCCTCGCGCGCCGCACCCGCGCCCGGCGTGGACAGCGACGCCCACAGCCGCAGCAGGTCGGCCGAGCCGGTC
>JAVVFE010000473.1:0-2119 GCA_032251175.1 Thermohalobaculum sp. | reverse complement strand
CGCGCGGGACCGGGGTGAAGTTCACCACCACCGCGACGGGGGGCGTGCCGGGCTCGCCATGGCGCAGCCACGCCAGCACCGACGCCTCGGCCGCCGCGCCCTCGATCCACTGGAACCCGTCCGCCCGGGCATCGCGTTGGTGCAGCGCCGGCGCCGCGCGGTAGAGCCGGTTGAGATCGCCGACCAGCCGCCTCAGCCCGGCATGGAGCGGGTCCGACAGCGCGCCCCAGTCCAGTTCGCCGGCGAAGTCCCACTCGGCCTCCTGCCCGAACTCGGCGCCCATGAAGATCAGCTTCTTGCCCGGATGCCCCCACATGAAGCCGTAATAGGCCCGCAGGTTGGCGAACTTCTGCCAGCGGTCGCCCGGCATCCGGCCGATCAGCGAGCCCTTGCCATGCACCACCTCGTCATGGCTCAGGGCCAGGACGAACCGTTCGGAAAAGGCGTAGTGCAGCCCGAAGGTCATCTTGTTGTGGTGCCAGCGGCGATGCACCGGGTCCTCGGCCATGTAGGCCAGCGTGTCGTTCATCCAGCCCATGTTCCACTTGTAGCCGAAGCCGAGGCCGCCGCCCTCGGTCGGCGCGGTAACGCCGGGCCAGGCGGTCGATTCCTCGGCGATCATCAGCGCGCCGGGGTGCGCGGCCGCGACCGCCGCGTTCGCGCGGCGCAGGAAATCGACCGCCTCGAGATTCTCGCGCCCGCCATGGACGTTGGGCACCCACTCGCCTGGCCCGCGCGAATAGTCGCGATACAGCATCGAGGCGACCGCATCGACCCTCAGCCCGTCGACATGGTGCTCCCCAAGCCAATACAGCGCGTTGGCGATCAGGAAATTCGCGACCTCGCGCCGCCCGAAATTGTAGATGAGCGTGTTCCAGTCCGGGTGGAAGCCCTCGCGCGGGTCGGCGTGCTCGTAGAGGTGGGTTCCGTCGAAGCGGGCAAGCCCGTGGTCGTCGGCCGGAAAATGCCCCGGCACCCAGTCGAGGATCAGCCCCAGCCCCGCCGCATGGCAGGCCCCGACGAAGCGGCGGAACCCGGCCGCGTCACCATGCCGGGCGGTGGGCGCATAAAGCCCGACCGGCTGGTAGCCCCAGGACCCGTCGAACGGGTGTTCCGCGACCGGCATCAGTTCCAGATGCGTGAAGCCCATGTCGGCGGCATAGGGGATCAGGTCGTCCACCAGCCGGTCCCAGTCGGCGAACCCGCCCGGCACCCGGCGCCACGAGGCGGCGTGGACCTCGTAGATCGACACCGGCGCGGCAGCATTCCCGCGCGCCGCGCGCCCGGCCAGCCAGTCGGCGTCGCGCCAGTCATGCCCGTGCAGGTCGCGCACCACCGAGGCGGTGGCGGGCCGCAGCTCGGCGCCCAACCCCATCGGGTCGGCCTTGAGCGGCAGCAGTCCGCCCTCCGGCCCGCGGAGTTCGAACTTGTAGCGCGCCCCCGCGCCGAGGCCGGGGACGAAGATCTCCCACACGCCGCTGTCGCCCAGCCGGCGCATCGCATGGCGCCGCCCGTCCCAGCCGTTGAAATCGCCCACCACCGCGACGCGCCGCGCATTCGGCGCCCAGACCGCGAAGGCGGTGCCGGGCGTGCCCTGATGCGTCATCACCCGCGCGCCCAGCGCGGTCCACAGCCGCTGATGCGTCCCCTCGCCGATCAGGTGCAGGTCCAGCGGCCCGAGCGTGGGGGCGAAGCGGTGCGGGTCGTCCTCGACCCAGGTCTTGGCCCCGCGCCGGGCGCGCAGGCGCCAGTCCGTGGGCGCGGTATCGAGCGCCGCGGCAAAGACCCCCTCGGCCGGGCCGGGGGCAAGCCGGGCGATGGTCGCGCCGTCCGGGGCGATGGCCTCGACCGCCTCGGCGCCGGGCAGGAAGGCGCGCAACACCACGCCCGCGCCATGCGGATGGATGCCCAGCAGCGCGAAGGCGTCGCCATGCGTGCCGGCCGCCAGCGCCGCGGCCTGATCGGCAGGGGTCAGCGGATCGGGGGGCGGATCGAGCGGCGGCGCGGCGATGACGGGGCTCCCGTGGTGGCTGGCATCGGCGTGGCTGGCATCGGCATGGCTGGCATCGGCGGCGCCCGCCGCGGCGCCCGCGATCCCGGCCGCCTCGCCCGAGTGTAG
>JAVVFE010000472.1:0-2122 GCA_032251175.1 Thermohalobaculum sp. | reverse complement strand
GCGGCCGCGGCGAGATCGGCGTAATCGCCCGGCCCCGGGTTGCGCGCCGAATGCAGCGCGTGGATCGCACCGGTAAAGCCCCAGACCCGCGCGCGCCCGGTGATGCCGGCGACCGAGGGTGCCTCGGGCGGGGCCGAGACGACGAGGCAGCGCTCGGCGCCCACCGCCAGCTCGTGCAGGCCAGGCGGCAGGGCGGGGAGTTCCAGCATCCCGGCCGAGCGGCCTTGGGCGATGCCGCCGCTCTCGAAGGTCAGGCGCCAGTCGACGCGGCGCGACAGGCTGAGCGCCGAGGGGCGCCAGGCGAGCGCGAGATGGGCCTGAGGCAGCACCCGCGCGACCAGGCGCGCACGCATCGCCGCCGCCGCCCCGGCCGCCTCGCCCGGGTCGCGGATCAGCCCCATTGCGCGCAGCAGGGCGGTTGCGGTCTCGCGCGATGTGGCGTGGACATGGCCCGAGAGATCGACCCAGGCGGGCAGGATGCCGGCGAGCCCGGCGAGGTCGAGGATCGGGTCGGGCAGGGGGGCGGGCGTCATGCGTCGGGCTCCGGCACGAAGACGGCGATGGAGTCGGCGGCGATGAGGTGATGCGGACCGGGGGCGGGGCAGGGGTCGCATGCGGGCCGGGCGGTGTCGACCACCTGCGCCCAGCGCGTGCCGGCGGGTGGCGGGGGCAGGGCGAGGACCGTGGCCTGCGTGCCCCCGTTGACGGCGATCAGCGCCTGGCCATCGATCCGGGCGCCCGGCGGGGCTTGGGCCGCGCCGCGCAGGTGCAGGCAGAACGCGCGCAGCCCCGGGTCGTGCCAGTCGGGCGCAGCGTCCGGCGGGGGGTGCCAGTGGACATCGGGCATGCCGCCCGGCAGGGCGTGCCAGTCGGGCGCAGCGTCCGACGAGGTGTGCCAGTCGGGCGCGCAGTCCGGCAGGGCGTGCCACGCGACATCGGGCGCGCCGTCGTCGGGCCGGATGCCGCCATGCAGGAAGCGGGTCTGGCGCAGGACCGGGTGGCTGCTGCGCAGCGCCGACAGGCGGGCGACGAAGGCGTGCAGCGCCGCGTCGGCCTCGTCCCAGCTCATCCAGGCCACCGGATTGTCCTGGCAATAGGCGTTGTTGTTGCCGCCCTGCGAATTGCCGATCTCGTCGCCCGCCATCAGCATCGGCGTGCCCTGCGCGAGGTACAGGGTGGCCAGCATGTTGCGCGCGCGCCGGGCGCGGCGTTCGCGGATGGCGGGGTCGGCGGTCGGCCCCTCGGCGCCGCAATTGTCGCTGAAATTCTGGGTGTGGCCGTCGCGGTTGTCTTCGCCGTTGGCCGCGTTGTGGCGGTGGGCGTAGGCGGTGAGGTCAGCCAGCGTGAAGCCGTCATGGCTGGTGATGTGGTTGATCGAGGACCACGCCCGGCGGCCCGCGCGGTCGAACGGCTCGGCCGAGCCCATCAGCCGGGCGGCGAGGGCGGGGGCGGCGCCCGCATCGCCGCGCCAGAAGCGGCGCGCGTCGTCGCGGAAGCGGTCGTTCCACTCGGCGAAGGGGGGCGGGAAGCCGCCGAGGCGATAGCCGCCGGGGCCGAGGTCCCAGGGCTCGGCGATCAGCTTGACCCCTGCCAGAACCGGGTCCTGCCTCAGCGCGTCGAGGAAGCCCCCCAGCGGGTCAAAGCCGCCCGCCTCGCGCGCCAGCGTGGTGGCGAGGTCGAAGCGGAAGCCATCCACCCCCCAGTCGGTGGCCCAGTGGCGCAGGCTGTCGAGCGCCATGCGCGCGACCATCGGGTGCGACAGGTCCAGCGTGTTGCCGCAGCCGGTGTCGTCGATATGGAGGCGCTCGCGCCCCGGCTGAAGGCGGTAATAGCTGCGGTTGTCGAGGCCGCGGAAGCTGAGCGTCGGCCCCAGGTGGTCGCCCTCGGCCGAGTGGTTCAGCGCGATGTCGAGGATCACCTCGATCCCCGCGCCGTGCAGCGCCGCAATCGCTGCGCGCATGCCGGCGCGGCCGCGGGGGCCCAGATAGCGCGGCTCGGGCGCGAAGAAGCCGATGGTGGAATAGCCCCAATAATTCGTCAGCCCGCGCCGGGCGAGGTGGGTCTCGTCGCGCCGGGCCTGGATGGGGAGGAGTTCGATGGCCGTGACGCCGAGGCTTGAGAG
>JAVVFE010000471.1:0-2137 GCA_032251175.1 Thermohalobaculum sp. | reverse complement strand
CGTCGTATTCATAGAGACCCTGCTGCGCCCGGGTGGTCGACTTCACATGCCACTCGATCAGCCGCAACCCCAGCGCGCCGGCCACCTGGCGCGCCAGTTCGGTCTTGCCGGTGCCGGGTTCGCCCTTGACCAGCAGCGGGCGCTCCAGCCGAATCGCGGCATTGACCGCGATCGTCAGATCCTCGGTCGCCACATAGCCCGCCGTTCCCTCGAACCGCATGGCGGTCTCCTTCGCTGCCCCACCCGCCGGGGAGTTTTTCACAAACGATTGAGGCATATAGCGCAATTCTTGATCGGTTTTAAGACGTGACAATCTGTCCCCGACGCTCTATATGCACCGCAACTCCGCTGCGCGGGAAGTGGGTTGGAGAGCGACGCCGAATGAATATCGAGACCCCGATTGATCCCGAATACCGGCCGTCGGCTGACGAACCCTTCATGTGCGACCGGCAGAAGGATTATTTCCGCCGGAAGCTGATCGCCTGGCGCGACTCGATCCTCGAGGAGAGCCGCGAGACCGTCCTCAACATGCAGGAAGACACCCAGAACATCCCCGACCTCGCCGACCGCGCCTCGGCCGAGACCGACCGGGCGCTGGAACTGCGCACCCGCGACCGGCAGCGCAAGCTGATCGCCAAGATCGACGCGGCCATCCGGCGGATCGACGAGGGCACCTACGGCTATTGCGAGGCGACCGGCGAGCCGATCTCGCTCAAGCGGCTCGACGCCCGCCCGATCGCGACCCTCTCGCTCGAGGCGCAGGAAAAGCACGAGCGCCGCGAAAAGGTCCACCGCGACAGTTGAGGCCCGCCGCCGGGGCAGGGCGGCCGGCATCGCCCGGCACCGCAGCAAGGGCCGCCCCCGCGGCCCTTCCGCGTTCCGGCCCGGGCGTCACATGATGCCCGAGGACTTCAGGTTCTTCACCATCTCGTCGTATTTGACCTTCATCTTCTCGGCCTTGGCGAGATCGTCGAACAGCTTCTTGGCGGTCTTGGTGTCGCCCACCGCCTGCGCCTCCAGCGCCGCGCGCAGCTTCTTGACATCCTTGATGCCAAGGACCTTCGCCGCCTTGGTCGGATCGCCCATGTTCTCCTTGATCAGATAGTCCTTGTATTCCTTCGACGCGATGAAGGTGCCGATATCGCCGTTCAGCGCGTCGCCGACCTGGCCCTTGCCCAGCGCGATGACCTGCGCCCACAGCTTGTTGCCCCAATCCCCGGCTCCCGCAAGCTTGCCCCCCGCGCCCGTGACCTTCGCGTTGACATTGACCGCGAGCTTGGCCTTGGGGTCGAGATATTTCGGCCAGATCGCCTCGGCATTGCCCTTGTCGAAGTAGAACATCACCTCGTTCAGCGTCGCGCGCCGCTTCGCATAGGCAAGATACGCGGCCATGATCTTTGGCGTTTTCTTGACTTCGTCGATCGACTTCGGATCGTCGGCCATAATTGCCCCCCTCTGGCATCAAGAACAGATACGACAAACTCTCGTTCACCTCCCGGTGGAGGTCAAGCACAGCTTGGGATTGAATTTCGCACGCCGCCTTCTCCTCTCGAAATTTCCACCCCTCACGGCCGCGCGCGACCCTCTGCCCCATGCGCCGCGCCAACTGGCTGTTGCACGCCACCGCCGGCCCTGTTCAGGTAGACGCGACGCGACGACGACCGGCCTCGCCCCAGCCCGGCAGGCCGGTCGCCCCGCGCCCAAGGCGGAACGCAACGGAGAGGCTGCCCCAGATGCCCGAAATCACCCTGCGCAAGGCGCGCACCATCATCGCCCGGACCCTGGCCAAGGGGCGCGAGATGGGGCTCAAGCCCCTCTCGGTCATCGTGCTCGACGCCGGCGGCAACGTGAAGGCGTTCGAGCGCGAGGACGGCGCCTCGAACCTCCGCTTCAACATGGCGCACGGCAAGGCGTATGGCGCGCTGGGCGTGGGGCAGGGCTCGCGCTACCTGATGACGCGGGCCGAGACCCAGCCCTATTTCGTCGGCGCGCTGGCCGGCTGCTTCGGCGACAAGGTCCTGCCGGTGCCGGGCGGGGTGCTGGTCAAGGACCGCAAGGGCGCGATCATCGGCGCCGTCGGCGTGACCGGCGACACCTCGGACAATGACGAGGCCGCGGCGCTGGCGGGCATCGAGGC
>JAVVFE010000470.1:0-2153 GCA_032251175.1 Thermohalobaculum sp. | reverse complement strand
ATGCCGCGGGGTCCGGCGCTGCATCCGGCGCGGCATCGGGCGGGGGCGGGGCGGGGGCGATCCGCGGGCGGCCCATCAGGTCGTCGGCGCGGTCGGTGACGGCGGTGGTCGCGGCCTCGATGGCAGCGCGGAATGGCTCGACGCTGGCCGCGCCGCCGGCGGGCGGGTCGAGCGGCGGGCCGTAGACCAGCGCGCCGCGGCCGAAGGGAAAGGGCAGCAGGAACCGGTCCCAGCTTTTCAGCACCACGCCGCGGCGCGTGGCGAAGGCCACCGGCAGGATCGGCACACCGGTTTTGATCGACAGCAACGCGGCGCCGATCTGCGCGCGCATCCGCGGGCCGCGCGGCCCGTCGGGCGTGATCCCGACGACGGCATCATGGCCGGCGAGCGCCTCGACCGCGCCGGCATAGGCCTCGCGCCCGCCCTTGCCGCGCCGCTTGGCCCGGTCGTAGGTCGACCCGCGCACGGCATCGACCCCGAACCAGCCCATCACGCCGGCGATCAGCTCGCCATCGGCGTTGTTCGAGATCATTGCGACGGTGCGCCGCCCGGGCGGCGCCCAGGCCGGCGCCATGAACAGCCGCCCGTGCCACAGGCAGGGGATGATGCCGCCGCCGCGCGCCAGCAGCGCGTCGCGGTGCTCGAGCCCCTCGACCTGCCAGCGCGTGGTGCGCAGCACCAGCCAGATCCAGAACGCGCCCAGGGCCGCCAGCACGCGCCGCCCCGGCCCGGAATGGCGCAGGCGGCGCAACAGGGCGGTGCCCGCGGCCGCCACGCGCCCTCAGCCCTCGAGCGCCGCGGGGTCGGCGCTTTCGCGCTTCTCCTCGTCGCGCAGGCGGTGCAGATGGGCGATGAAATAGCGCATGTGGGCATTGTCGACGGTCGCCTGCGCGCGCGCCTTCCAGGCGGCATGGGCGCTGGCGTAGTCGGGGAAGATGCCGACGATATCGAGCGCCGCGACATCGCGGAACACCGATTTCTGCGGATCGACCAGTTCGCCGCCGAAGACGAGGTGAAGGCGCTGCGCCATTGGATGTTCTCCTGCATTCTGCCCCAGGGTCATGTTGCGCCGCACATTGGCGCCGCCCGGGGCGCGCGTCAATCGGCCGGGCGCGGGCGGCGGTGGGCAAGCAGGGCGCGGTGCAGGGCGGCGGGCGCCGCGATCACGCCGGGCAGGCGCGGGTCGGGGCGGTTGAAGGCGAGCCGCCCGCCCTCGCGGTCGCTCACCGCCAGCCCGGCCTCGGCCGCGATCAGCGCGCCGGCGGCGATGTCCCATTCCCAGGTGTCGCGCAGCGTGAGCATGGCGTCGAAGCGGCCCTCGGCGACCAGACACAGCCGCCAGGCCATCGACGGGCGGAAGGCGCGCGTGACCGGCGGCACGCCGCCCGGCCAGTGCTGCGGGTCGAGTTGCGGGCGCGACACCAGCGCCTGCGCCCCGGGCAGCGCGATCCGGCCCGAGCCGCGGATCGCGGCGCCGTCGAGCGTGGCCCCCGCCCCCAGCGCCGCCGCGAAGATCTGGCCGCGGGCCGGCAGGTGGACCACCGCCGCGACGGGTTGCCCGTGCTCGACCACCGCCAGCGCGACCGACCACCCCGCCTCGCCCGCGATGAAGGCGCGCGTGCCGTCGATCGGGTCGACGATGAAGGTGCGGGCGGCGGCGAGGCGCGCGGGGTCGTCCTCGCTCTCCTCGGACAGCCAGCCATAGCCGGGCCGCGCCTGCCCAAGCCGCGCGCGCAGGAAGGCATCGACGGCGCGGTCGGCGACCGTCACCGGCCCCTGCCCGTCGGGCTTTTCCTCGACCGCGAGCGCGCCGCGGAAATGGCCGAGCGCGATCGCGCCCGCCGCCTGCGCGGCCTGGGCCAGCAGGTCGCGGTCGGCGCGGGCGTCAGGCACCGATGGTCAACCCCTCGACCATGAGCGACGGGACCGACACCGCCTTTTCGGGGTCGGCGTCGTTGGCCGGGATGATCGAGCGTAGCATCTCGGGCAGCGCGCCGGCGAGCGTGATCTCGTTGACCGGGTGGACGATCTCGCCGCCTTCGACCCAGAAGCCGCTGGCGCCGCGGCTGTAGGCGCCGGTGGTGGGGTTGATCGAGGCGCCGATGAACGAGGTCACGACCAGCCCGCGCCCCATGGCGCGGATCAGGTCCTCG
>JAVVFE010000469.1:0-2163 GCA_032251175.1 Thermohalobaculum sp. | reverse complement strand
ACGCGTGAAAGCAAGGCCCTGTCCACACCCGCGAGACCGCTCGCCGCCGATTCCCTTCGTCCGGATACCGCCCTGGTATTTGTCCACCCAACCTTCTTGACTGTCGAATGACATGACGGTTTCGATGGGCCGCCGCGCCATATTTCGGCAGCCCGGGCAGGCGACATCTGAGCGGCGGCCCGCGTCGCCCGTTGCTGCCGTGGCGGTCATGCGCAATTCTCAACCGCGGATTCCGGTGATCCCTGGTTGAACAATCGGGGTCACGTCACGCGTCACTCGCCTTGCAGCCATCGATGTGCGCCGCCCGTTCCTCGTCGCTCAGCCCGGACGGCTCGCCTGAAACTCTGGTATCGGCGATCAGGTCGAGGTTCTCGCGGCAACAGTCGCCGTTCATGCTCAGGCGCGGAACAGGGGGAACGCGCCCAGCCGCGCCTTGGCCGCCGCCAACCCCTCGCGGTCCATGAGCCCCGAGGTGGTATCGACCACCGACACCACCGAGGCGGCGTTGAGCGCGGCCTCGAGCATCGCGTCGGCCGGCGGGCGGCCCTCGGCCAGCGCCGCCGCCAGCGTCGAGGTGTAGCTGTCGCCCGCCCCCGCCGTGCCGGCCACCTCGACAGGCGCGGCAGGGCGCCAGAACACGCCCTCGGGCGCTGCCAGCCAGGCGCCGTCGGTGCCATCCGTCAGGCACACCCAGCGCGGCCCCGCCGCCTGCACTGCGTGCAGGAAGCGCAGCAGCCCCATCTCGAATCCGCCGAACGTGAGGCCGCGCCTGAGCAACGCGGGTGCGTCGGGCGCGGGCACCGGATCGGGCCCCTCGGATGTCGCGGCGAAGGCGGGGACCAGCGCCTCGGCCTCGACCCGGTTGACCGACAGCAGGTCGATGTCCCTGAGCGCCCGGACGAAGGCCGCGGTGCGCGAGGTCAGTTGCCGGATCCCGGGGTTCGAGACCACCAGCGCGCCCGACCGCCTCGCCGCCGCGACGATCGCCGGGAAGCAGTCGGCCGAGCCCGACGACAGCGGCGCGACATAGACCAGATCGTGCCCGGCAAAGGCGTGGTCCGGCAGGTCGGCCATGGTGAGGTTCTCGTTCGCGCCGCGCTGCACGAAGATCGAGGCGTTGCGGTCGTGGCTCGCCACCATCACCGAGGTGCCGGTGGCGGCGGTCGGATCGGTGATCAGGCGCTTGGCCCCCACGCCGTGGCGCGCCAGATGCTCGCGCACGGCGTCGGCGTTCAGGTCGTCGCCGACGCGGGCAAGCACGGCCGCCTGCCAGCCGCGCCGCGCGAGGCTGACGGCGGTGTTGCAGGCGCCGCCGCCGACATGGTCGGTGATCGACTGCGCCGGCACCTTGCGGCCCGATTCGACCATCAGGAACGATTTTCCCTCGTTCGTCATCGTCATGCGCTCGATGTTCTCGGCGGCGACGATGCAGATGATGTCGATGGTGGCCGAGCCGATATGGAGCGATTTCATGCCTGCCTCGATCCCTGCGCCGCGCGCCCTGCTGGGCCGGCCGATCATACGGGCTTTGCGCGGCAATGCGAGGGTGCGGGCGGCCGCATCCGGGGTGGCGGCGTGCGGGCGGTCTGCCAGAGCGCTTTTCAGGAAAAGTGGATCCCACTTTTCCGGTTCGAAAACGCGGCAAGACAAGGATTTGGAGCTTCCCTTCCGGTTCAGTCGGAATGGAAAATGTTCTACCGTGGCGCGCCTGTCATCAACGATCGAGGTCTGCCATGCCCGTCATCCGCATCGAGGTGCCCGAGGGCACGCCCGCCGCCACCAAGGCCCGCATCCGCGAGGGGGTCAAGGCGGCCGTGCTGCGCACGCTGGCACCCAAGGAGACGAAATACGACTATGTCGCCGTGCGCGAGGCGTTCGGCGTGATCGGCGACGGCCTGCCGCTGGTCGAGATCGACCTGCGCCCCGGCCGCGAACCCGCCCGCAAGACGGCGCTGGTGGACGCGATCGCGGCCATCCTGAAGGCCGAGATCGCGGTCGCGCCGGTCGATGTCTATGTGCTGTTCCGCGAGACCCCGGCCGAGAACCACTACACCGGCGGCACGCCGCTGCCGGCCTGGGTGCCGGCGGATCGCTGAGGCCGGGGGCTCATACCAGCCTGCATTGATCGGAACCGATCGTTGCGATTTCCGCTGCGCCCTGCCC
>JAVVFE010000468.1:0-2168 GCA_032251175.1 Thermohalobaculum sp. | reverse complement strand
CCCGGGTCGGTCCAATCTCCCTTTGCAGCGCAGCGAACTCGGTCATATAAGCGTCGGCACCCCGACGCTGGCGAAAGACCCGCGCGGGCAGGAGCGCCACGGCGCGGCAGGCGCAGGCATGGACCGCAGGCAAGGAACGGAAGGCGACGCGCATGTTCGGCGGATTGTTCGGCATGTTCTCGAACGACATGGCCATCGACCTCGGGACGGCGAACACGCTCGTCTACGTCAAGGGCAAGGGCATCGTGCTGAACGAGCCCTCGGTGGTGGCCTATCAGACCATCGCCGGCAAGAAAGAGGTCAAGGCCGTCGGCGAGGACGCCAAGTTGATGCTTGGCCGCACCCCCGGCTCGATCCAGGCGATCCGGCCGATGCGCGACGGCGTCATCGCCGATTTCGACGTCGCCGAGGAAATGATCAAGCACTTCATCAGGAAGGTGCAGCCCAACACGATGTTCTCGCGCCCGGTCATCGTGGTCTGCGTGCCCTACGGCGCCACCGCGGTCGAGGAGCGGGCGATCGAGCAGTCGGTGCTCTCGGCCGGCGCGCGCAAGGCGTATCTGATCCCCGAACCGATCGCTGCCGCGATCGGCGCGGGGCTGCCGATCACGGAACCCACCGGGTCGATGATCGTCGACATCGGCGGCGGCACGACCGAGGTGGCGGTGCTGTCGCTGTCGGACATCGTCTATGCGCGCTCGGTCCGCGTCGGCGGCGACAAGATGGACGAGGCGATCATCAGCCACCTGCGCCGCCAGCATAACCTGCTGATCGGGGAGTCCACCGCCGAGAAGATCAAGAAAGCGATCGGCACCGCGCGGATGCCCGCCGACGGCGTCGGCAAGACCATGACGATCCGCGGCCGCGACCTCTTGAACGGCGTGCCCAAGGAGCAGGAGATCACCCAGGCCCAGATCGCCGAGAGCCTCGCCGAGCCGGTGCAGCAGATCGTCGAGTCGGTCATGGTGGCGCTGGAAGCCACCCCCCCCGACCTTGCCGCCGACATCGTCGACAATGGCGTGATGCTGGCCGGCGGCGGCGCGCTGCTAGCCGACCTCGACCTTACGCTGCGCGAGCAGACCGGGCTTGCCATCTCGGTCGCCGAGTCGCCGCTGCACTGCGTGGCACTTGGCACCGGGCGGGCGCTCGAGCACCTTGACCGCCTTGCCCATGTGATGAAGATCAGCGTCTGAAGCCAGCGGAGGGCGCCATGGCACGCCCCGGCGACGACAGGACCGGCGAGGTCGAGCGCAGGCTGCGCCGGGCTGTTCTGGGCACGGCGGCCGTCATCTGTCTGGTGCTGTTCGCGCTGTGGCGGGTCGACAACCCGCGCGTCGAGCGCCTCAGGATGGAACTTGCCGACGCCGTCCTGCCGGGCATGTCCTGGGTCGCGGGGCCGCTCGAATTTGCTTCCGGACTGCTGCGCGACTACCGCAACTTCCTCGACGTCTACGACCAGAACCGCGAGCTTCGGCGCGAGATCCAGCGCCTGCGCGCCTGGCGCGAGACCGCCCGCGCGCTCGAGGAGGAGAACGCCCAGCTTCGCGCCCTCAACCATGTCCGCCTCGCGCCCCGCACGGTCTTCGTCACCGGCGACGTGATCGGCGACTCGGGCGGCCCGTTCGCGCAGACCGTGCTGGTCAATGTCGGCGCGCGCGACGGCGTGCTCGACGGCTCGGCCGCGGTCGACGGCACCGGGCTGGTGGGCCGCGTCGTCGGCACCGGCGAGACCGCCGCGCGCATCCTGCTGCTGACCGATTTCTCGTCGCGCGTGCCGGTGATGATCCGCCCCTCGGGGCGGCGCGCGATCCTTGCCGGCGACGGCTCGGCCGCGCCCCGGCTCGAATTCGTCGATGCCACCGACGCGGTGCGCCCGGGCGACCAGGTCGAGACCTCGGGCGATGGCGGCGTGTTTCCGCCCGGCCTGCCGGTCGGCCGGGTCATCGCGATGCCCGATGGCGGCCTGCGCGCGGCGCTGGCCTCGGATTACAACCGCCTCGAATTCGTCCGGCTGCTGCGCTATCGGCCCGACACGCGGATCGACCGGCCGGGCGGGCTGATCCTGCCGCCCGACGCCCCGTCCGACCCGGCCGGCCCGGCCCTACCGGGGCCCGCGGCGGCGGCGCCCGCAGTGGGGAACTGACCCGATGGGCTGGCGCGCCACCCTG
>JAVVFE010000467.1:0-2182 GCA_032251175.1 Thermohalobaculum sp. | reverse complement strand
GCGCTGGCGGTGCTGGTCTGGGCGCGCCACCACGCCAATATCCGCCGCTTGCTGGCCGGCGAGGAGCCGCGGATTGGCGGCGCGAAGGGGCGCTGAGAGGACGCCGGCGGGCGCGCGGGCGGGCGCCTGTGGGGAGCCGGTGGGGCGCGCCGGCGCGCGCGTTAACCCCGAATTAACCACGGCTCTGCTCTGCTCGGCGCGTCCGAGGAGTTTGCGTCATGAATGTTGCCAGCCTGTCCCGCGAAGCCATGGCCCCCGTCCGCATCCCGCCCGCCGACAGCGCCGAGGAACGGCTTGCGCGCCTGCGCCTGAGCCGCAGCGAGAATGTCGGCCCGCGCACCTTCCTGCACCTGATCGGCCGCTATGGCACGGCGCGGCGGGCGCTGGATCACCTGCCCGACCTCGCCCGGCGCGGCGGGCGCAGCGACGGCTACAGCGCCTTCTGCCGCGAGCATGCCGAGGCCGAGATCGCCGCCGGCACTGCCTTTGGCGCGCGGCTGGTGATGCTGGGCGATGCCGAATATCCAATGCTGCTCGCGGCCATCGACAACCCGCCGCCGGTGCTGTGGGTGCAGGGCTCGGCGGCGGCGCTGGCGCGGCCCTCGGTCGCGCTGGTGGGGGCGCGCAACGCCTCGGCGCTGGGGCTGCGCACGGCGCGGCGGCTGGCGCGCGAGCTGGGGGCGGCGGGGCGGGTGGTGGTCTCGGGGCTGGCGCGCGGCATCGACGGCGCGGCGCACGAGGCGGCGCTGGAGACCGGCACGATCGGCGTGCTGGCCGGCGGGATCGACTGCGTCTACCCCGAGGAGCATGGGCCGCTTGCCCGGCGCATCGTTGCCGCCGGCGGCGCGCTGATCGCCGAATGCCCGGTCGGCACCGAGCCCACCAGCCGCCATTTCCCGCGCCGCAACCGGCTGATCTCGGGGCTGGCGCAGGGCGTGGTGCTGATCGAGGCGGCGTTGCGCTCGGGCAGCCTGATCACCGCGCGATTCGCGCTCGAGCAGGGCCGCGAGGTGATGGCCTGCCCCGGCGCGCCGGAAGACCCGCGCGCGGGCGGCTGCAACCAGTTGATCCGCGACGGCGCGGCGCTGATCCGCAGCGCCGAGGACGTGCTCGATGCGCTGACCGTGCCGCGGGCGCTGCACCTGTCGGAGGAGGGGGCCGACTTCCTGTTCGAGGGCGCGGGCTTCGACGCCGACAGCTTCGCCGACGGCCTCAGCCGCGACGAGCTCGAGGCGCTGGCCGATTTCGACGCGGACGAGGCCGCCGACGACGGCGCGCTGGCCGAGCAGATCCTGGCCCTGCTGGGCGCGGCGCCGGTCGAGCTTGACGAGATCGCCCGGGCGACCGGGGCCGCGCCGTCGGAGCTGTCGCTGGCGCTGCTGGAACTGGACCTCGCGGGGCGGATCGCGCTGCTGCCGGGCGGCATGGTCGCGCGCCTGCCGGACGCCTGAGGCGGCAAAGGGGGAGGCGGCGCAGGAGGCGGCGAGCCGCCGCGCCACGCCCGTGTTGACACATCCTCGGCCCTGACCCATGTTCCCGCGCACCCCGAAGCCCGGGTGGTGAAGGAGCGCGCATGGCCGTCGTCGTCGTCGAATCCCCTGCCAAGGCCAAGACAATCAACAAGTATCTGGGGAAAGACTTCACCGTCCTCGCCTCCTATGGCCATGTGCGCGACCTGCCGCCCAAGGATGGCTCGGTCGCACCCGACGACGGTTTCGCGATGAAGTGGGAGGTCGCGGCCGACAGCAAGCGCCACCTGCGCGCGATCGCCGAGGCGCTGAAATCGGACGACACGCTGATTCTCGCCACCGACCCCGACCGCGAGGGCGAGGCGATCTCGTGGCACCTGCGCGAGGCGCTGGCGCCCAGCCTCAGGACGGGCAAGACAGTGCGCCGCGTCACCTTCAACGCCATCACCAAGGCGGCGGTGACGCAGGCGATGCAGAACCCGCGCGACATCGACATGGAACTGGTCGATGCCTATCTGGCGCGGCGCGCGCTGGACTATCTGGTGGGCTTCAACCTCAGCCCGGTGCTGTGGCGCAAGCTGCCGGGGGCGCGCTCGGCGGGGCGCGTGCAGTCGGTCGCGCTCAGGCTGATCGTCGAGCGCGAGATGGAGATCGAGGCGTTCCGGCCGCGCGAATACTGGGGCGTGCGGGCGATCCTGACCACCCCCGCGGGC
>JAVVFE010000466.1:0-2188 GCA_032251175.1 Thermohalobaculum sp. | reverse complement strand
GGGTGCTACCTGATCGGCGAGGCCGCGCCCGCCTTCGCCGCGACCCTGGGCGAAGCCGTGCCGCATGAAATCTGCCGCACGCTCGAGCGCGCGACCGAGGCCGCGCTGGCCGAGGCGCAGGCGGGCGAGGCCGTCCTGCTCAGCCCCGCCTGCGCAAGCTGGGACCAGTTCAACAGCTTCGAGCACCGCGGCGACGCGTTCCGCGCGCTCGTCGCCCCCCATCTCGACCGCGAGGGAGGCCCATGACCGAACTCACCTTCCGCCCCGCCCGCTTGCGCGCCGACGGCGCCTGGCTGGCCGACTGGTGGCACACGGTCGACCGCTGGATGCTGGGGGCGGTTGGCCTCTTGTTCGTGCTGGGCCTGGTGCTGGGCCTCGCCGCCTCGCCGCCGCTGGCCGACAAGAACGGCCTGTGGACCTACCACTATGTCGTGCGCCATGTGCTGTTCGGGGTGGTGGCGCTTGGCACCATCGTCGCGGTCTCGGCCACGCCGCTGCACCTGCTGCGCCGGGCGGGGATCGTGATCTTCGCGGTCTTCGCCGTCGCGACCGCGCTGCTGCCGGTGCTCGGCACCGATTTCGGCAAGGGGGCGGTGCGCTGGTATTCGCTGGGCTTCATCGGCCTCCAGCCCTCGGAGTTCCTGAAGCCCGCCTTCGTCATCCTCGCCGCCTGGCTGATGGCGGGCGCGGCCGAACGCGGCGGCCCGCCGGGGCGGCTGATCTCGGGCATGATCGCGGCCGGGCTGTCGGTGCTGCTCGCGCTCCAGCCCGATTTCGGGCAGGCGATGCTGCTGCTCGCGGTCTGGGCGGTGATGCTGTTCGTCTCGGGCGCGCCGCTCGCGCTGCTGATCGGGCTGGCCGGCGCGGTGGGGGCGGCGGGTTCGGCCGCCTATCTCAACTCGTCGCATTTCGCCGGCCGCATCAACGGCTATCTCGCCGAGGAGGTCGACCCCAACACCCAGCTCGCCTATGCCCAGAGCGCGATCCGCGAGGGCGGCCTGTTCGGCGTGGGCGCAGCACAGGGCTCGGTCAAGTGGACGCTGCCCGACGCGCATACCGACTTCATCATCGCGGTCGCGGCCGAGGAATTCGGGCTGCTGCTGACGCTCGCGATCATCGGCATCTACCTGTTCATCGTGCTGCGCGCGCTGATGCGCCTGCTCGAGGAGCGCAACATGTTCATCCGCCTCGCCGGCACCGGGCTGGCCGCGGCCTTCGCGCTGCAGGCCTTCATCAACATGTCGGTGGCGATCCGGCTGCTGCCGGCCAAGGGGATGACGCTGCCCTTCATCTCGTATGGCGGCTCGTCGATGGTGGCGGCGGCGATGGGGGTCGGGGCGCTTCTGGCCTTCACCCGGGCGCGGCCGCAGGACCCCGGCGCCCGGCTGAGGGACAGCCTGTGAGCGCGCCGCTTCTGGTGATCGCCGCGGGCGGCACCGGCGGGCACATGTTCCCCGCCCAGGCGCTGGCCGAAGCGATGCTGGCGCGCGGCTGGCGGGTGTGGCTCGCAACCGACGCGCGCGGCCTGCGCTATGCCGGCGGCTTCCCGCAGGCGGTCGAGCGGGTCGAACTGCCCTCGGCCACCACCGGGCAGGGAGGGCTGGCGGCCCGGCTGCTGGCGCCGCTGATGATCCTGCGCGGCATCGCCCGCGCGCTGGGGCGGTTCCGGGCGGACCGGCCGGCGGTGGTGGCGGGCTTCGGCGGCTATCCCTCGCTGCCCGCGCTCGCGGCGGCGTGGCTGATGCGCCTGCCCCGCCTGATCCACGAGCAGAACGGCGTGCTGGGCCGGGTCAACCGCCTGTTCGCGCGCCGCGTCGACCGGGTCTGTTGCGGCACCTGGCCGGTGGTGAACGCGCCCCGCGGCGCCCGGCTCGAACATGTCGGCAACCCGGTGCGCGCGGCCGTGGCGGCGCTGGCCGGCGCCGGCTACACGCCCCCGGGCACGGGCGAGGTGCGGCTGCTGGTGTTCGGCGGCAGTCAGGGCGCCGCGGTCTTCGCCCGGCTGGTCCCGCCCCCGCTCGCGGCCCTGCCCGCCGATCTGCGCGCGCGCCTGCGCCTGACCCAGCAGGTCCGCCCGGGCGAGGAGGACGCCGTCGCCCGCGCCTGCCTCGATGCCGGCATCAAAGCTGAGCTTGCCGCCTTCTTCGCCGACGTGCCCGCGCGCATCGCGGGCGCGCATCTGGTGATC
>JAVVFE010000465.1:0-2195 GCA_032251175.1 Thermohalobaculum sp. | reverse complement strand
CATGGCGCTGATCCCCGGCGGCGACCCGGCGCACGGCTTTGCAAGGCTGATGACGGCCTATAACGGCCAGCGTGTCGGCGCGGCGGCGGTGGCGCTGGGGCTGGGACAAGGGGCCTTCGCGCTGGCCCGCGACCATCTGCGCGAGCGCGAGCAGTTCGGCCGCCCGCTGGCCGAGTTCCAGGGCCTGCAATGGATGCTCGCCGACATGTCGGTGGCGCTGGCCGCGGCCGAGGCGCTGGTCTGGCGCGCCGCGCGCTCGGCGCCCGAGGGCGGGTTTCCCGACATGACGGCGGCAGCGCAGGCCAAGATCCTCGCCGCCGAGACGGCGGTGAAGGTCACCAACGACGCGCTGCAGATGCACGGCGCGGCGGGATATTCGCGGGCCCGGCCGCTCGAGCGCATGGTGCGCGATGCGCGCATGTTCACCATCGGCGGCGGCACCGCGCAGATCCTGCGCACCCAGGTCGCGAGCGCCGAACTGGGCCTGAAACTGCCGCAGACCCGCAGCGCCCGGGGCGATGCGCCCGCCACGCCCATGATGGCCGCGGGCGCCTGAGCGGGGTTGCAAGCGGCGCGCGCATGGTTTCATCTTGGGGGCGTCCGATAGCCCTGCGGGAGACAGGCCGCGATGACGCCGTTCACCTTCCAGACCACGCCCCGCATCGTCGCGGGGCCCGGCGCGTCCGCGCAGGCGGCCGGGATCCTTGCCGGCCTGGGGTGCCGCAAGGTGGTGCTGGTCAGCGATCCGGGCGTGATCGGCGCCGGCCTTGCCGACGTCGCGCGCGCGGCGCTGGCCGATCTGGGGATCGGCGTCTTCGTCTGGTCCGACGTGGTGGCGGACCCGCCGGAAGCAAAGATCATCGCCGCGGTCGATGCCTGCCGCGTGGCCGGTGTCGATGGCGTGCTGTCGATCGGCGGCGGCTCGCCGATGGACACCGCCAAGCTGGTCGCGGTGCTGCTGGGGCAGGATCAGCCGCTGGCGCAGATGTATGGCATCGGCAATGTGCAGGGCACGCGGGTGCCGCTGGTGCTGGTGCCGACCACGGCGGGCACCGGCTCCGAAGTCACGCCGATCGCCATCGTCACCACCGGCGAGGCGGAAAAGAAGGGCGTGGTGGCGCCGCAACTGCTGCCCGATGCCGCGATCCTCGACGCCACGCTCACCACCGGCCTGCCGGCCGAGGTGACCGCGGCCACCGGCATCGACGCGATGGTCCATGCGATCGAGGCGTTCACCTCGAAGCACAAGAAGAATCCGGTCTCGGACTGCCTGGCGCGCGAGGCGCTGCGGCTGCTGGGCGCCAACATCCGCCGCGCGGTGGCCGAGCCGGGCGACCTCGACGCGCGGGGCGCGATGCTGCTGGGCTCGATGCTGGCGGGCATGGCCTTTGCCAACGCGCCGGTCGCAGCCGTCCACGCGCTGGCCTATCCGCTGGGCGGGCATTTCAAGGTGCCGCACGGGCTGTCGAACGCGATGGTCCTGCCGCATGTGCTCGAGTTCAACCGGGGCGAGGCCACCGGCGCAGCGCAGGCGATGTATGCCGAGCTGGCGCCGCTGCTGTTCCCCGAACTGGCGGCGCACGACCCCGAGATGCGCGTCACCGGGCTGATCGGCAACCTCGCGGCGCTGGGCCCCGCGCTGGGCATGCGCACCCGGCTGAGGGATGTGGGCGTCAGCCACAACCACCTGCCGATGCTGGCCGAGGACGCGATGAAGCAGACCCGGCTGCTGGTCAACAACCCGCGCGAGATGACCCACGAGGATGCCCTCGGCATCTATGAGCGCGCGCTCTGAGCCGAAGCGCCCGCAGCGCCCCCGGGCCGCGGGCGGGCTGCGGCGGCTGAGCGTCGCGGTCCTGTTCGGGCTGGCGCTGGCGGGCGCGTCGCTCACCGAGGCCGGGCGGCGGTTCGAGCGCGACGCCGGCCTTGGCGCGCTCTATGCCCTGCGCGGGCCGCTTGTGGCGCCGGGCGGGGCGCCGGGCTCGGCCACCCCCGGGCCGACGAGCGTCGCCGGCGGTGGGAGCCGCCGGCACGGGCCGGGTCAGGCCAGAGGTAGCCGCACCGTGAAGCGGCAGCCCCCCACCTCGTTGTGGACGGCGATGTCGCCGTGGTGGGCGTCGACCAGGCCCCGGGCGATGGCCAACCCCAGTCCCGCCCCGTTCGAGCCCGCGGGCGTGCGGGCGGCGTCGCCCCGG
>JAVVFE010000464.1:0-2209 GCA_032251175.1 Thermohalobaculum sp. | reverse complement strand
CGCCTCGGCCGCCGCCGCCTGCGCGCCCGAACAGGTATAGATGCCCGAGCGGTACTGCGTGCCCACGTCGTTGCCCTGCCGCATCCCCTGCGTCGGGTCATGCCCCTCCCAGAAGGTGCGCAGCAGATCCTCGTAGCTCACCTTGGCCGGATCGTAGACCAGGCGCACCACCTCGTTGTGGCCGGTCTGGCCCGAGCACAGCTCCTGATAGGTCGGGTTCGGGGTGAACCCCGCCGCATAGCCCACCATCGTCACCCACACGCCCGGCAGCTTCCAGAACATCCGCTCGACGCCCCAGAAGCAGCCCATGCCGAACATCGCCATCGCGGTGCCCTCGGGGTAGGGCCCCTTCAGCGGATGGCCGTTGATGAAATGGGTTGCCGCCGTGGTGATCGGCGCAACCCGGCCGGGCAGCGCCCGCTCCGCCGTCGGCATCACCGTCTTTTTCGTGCCGAAGATCCCGAACATCGCCGCATGTCCCCAGTGCATGTTTCTCCGCTCAACTATGATGCGCCGCGGCCCCGCGGCAAGCCCCGCCACCGCCGGGCGGCCTCCGACACCGGGCGCCGGGCGCGCGGCACTGTGCCGCCGGATGCGAACATGACGCGAACAGACCCTTTCCCATCGGCCTGCCGGGCGCTATTGTCCGCGCCATGAGCGATCCCCGCCGGACCGAGACCGACACGCCCGACGCCTGGGAAGACCGCCCGCTGTCCCAGCGCGCGCGGCCCGCGCCCCCCTATCTGGCCGGCCTCAACCCGGCCCAGCGCGAGGCGGTCGAGGCGCTCGACGGCCCGGTGCTGCTGCTGGCCGGCGCGGGCACCGGCAAGACCCGGGCGCTGACCACGCGGCTGGCGCATCTGATCCACCAGCGCCGCGCCGCGCCCGCCCAGATCCTCGCCGTCACCTTCACCAACAAGGCCGCGCGCGAGATGAAGGCGCGGATCGGCGCGCTCTTGGGCGACGCGGTCGAGGGGATGCCCTGGCTCGGCACCTTCCACTCGATCTGCGTGCGGATCCTGCGCCGCCACGCCGAACTGGTCGATCTCAAGTCGACCTTCACCATCCTCGACACCGACGACCAGTTGCGCCTGATCCGCCAGATCCTCAGCGCCGAGGACATCGACGACAAGCGGTGGCCCGCGCGGATGTTCGCAGCCCTGATCGACCGCTGGAAGAACCGCGCGCTGGCCCCCGCCCAGGTTCCGGCCGACGAGACCGGCTTCGCCGGCGGGCGCGGGGCCGAGCTGTACCGGATGTATCAGGCCCGGCTGCGCACGCTGAACGCGGTCGATTTCGGCGACCTGCTGTTGCACGTCGTCGCCATCTTCCAGCGCCACCCCGACATCCTGGCCGACTACCAGCGCCGCTTCCGCTACATCCTGGTCGACGAGTATCAGGACACCAACATCGCCCAATACCTGTGGCTCAGGCTGCTGGCGGCCGAGCACCGCAACATCTGCTGCGTCGGCGACGACGACCAGTCGATCTATGGCTGGCGCGGCGCCGAGGTCGGCAACATCCTGCGGTTCGAGCGCGACTTCCCCGGCGCCCGGGTGATCCGGCTGGAACAGAACTACCGCTCGACCCCGCATATCCTCGGCGCCGCCTCGGGCGTCATCGCCGCCAACCGCGAGCGGCTCGGCAAGACGCTCTGGACCGAGGCGGACGAGGGCGAGAAGGTGCGCCTGATCGGCCACTGGGACGGCGAGGAGGAAGCCCGCTGGATCGGCGAGGAGATCGAGGCGCTGGCCCGCGGCACCCGCGGCCACGACGCCCTCTCGCTCGACGACATCGCCATCCTGGTGCGCGCCTCGTTCCAGATGCGCGCCTTCGAGGACCGCTTCCTGTCGATCGGCCTGCCCTACCGCGTGATCGGCGGCCCGCGGTTCTACGAACGCCTCGAGATCCGCGACGCCATGGCCTATTTCCGCATCGCCGTCAGCCCCGACGACGGCCTCGCCTTCGAGCGGATCGTGAACACCCCCAAGCGCGGGCTGGGCGACAAGGCGCTCGTGCGCCTCAACCAGATCGCGCGCGAGCGCGACATCCCGCTGGTCGAAGCCGCGCGGATCGCCGCCGCCGGCACCGAGGGGATCGCGAAGAAGGCCGCCACCGCCCTCGGCGCCCTCGTCGCCCGGATCGATCGCTGGGGCGCGATGCTGCGCGAGGGCGCGATCAGCCATGTCGAGCTGGCCGAGATCATCCT
>JAVVFE010000463.1:0-2213 GCA_032251175.1 Thermohalobaculum sp. | reverse complement strand
CTCGTGGCCGACTGCCGAGATCAGCGGGATCGCGCTGTCGGCCGCCGCGCGCACGACGATTTCCTCGTTGAAGCCCCACAGATCCTCGACCGACCCGCCGCCGCGCGCCACGATGATCAGGTCGGGCCGCGGCACCGGCCCGCCCGGCCCCAGCGCATTGAAGCCACGGATCGCCGCGGCCACCTGCGCGGCGCAGTCGCGCCCCTGCACCGCCACCGGCCAGACCAGCACATGACGGGGGAAGCGCTCGCGCAGCCGGTGCAGGATGTCGCGGATCACCGCGCCGGTGGGCGAGGTCACGACGCCGATCACTTCGGGCAGGAAGGGCAGGGGGCGTTTGCGTGCCGTGTCGAACAGCCCCTCGGCGGCCAGCGCGGCCTTGCGCTTCTCCAGCAGGGCCATCAGCGCGCCCAGGCCGGCGGGGGCGATCTGCTCGATCACCAGCTGATAGCGCGATTGCCCGGGGAAGGTCGTCAGCCGCCCGGTGGCGATAACTTCCATGCCCTCTTCGGGCATCACCTCGAGCCGCGCGGCCTGACCCTTCCAGACCACCGACGAGAGCACCGCGCGCGCGTCCTTCAGGTCGAGATAGACATGCCCCGAGCGCGCCAGCGTCACCCGGCCGACCTCGCCGCGCACCCGGACGCGGCCGAACGCCCCTTCGAGCGTGCGCTTCACCGCGCCGGAGAGATCCGAGACGGAATATTCCGGCTCGTTCGCCCCTGCTGCGCTATCCTCGATCAGATCGACCATATGCCCCCCCGGCGTGTCTGTCCCCGGCTCGCTTGCGTCGCGGCAGGTGGCAGCCTAGAACGCGCGGCGGGCAAGGCCAAGCAGGAGTGGCAGCGATGAACATCCTCGTCCTCGGCGGCGGCGGGCGCGAACATGCGCTTTGCTGGGCGATCTTGCAGAACCCGAAATGCGATCGGCTGATCTGCGCGCCGGGCAACGCCGGCATCGCGGGCATCGCCGAATGCGCGGCGCTCGACATCTGCGACGGGCAGGCGGTGGCCACCTTCTGCGAGGAGAACGCCATTGATTTCGTCGTGATCGGCCCCGAGGCGCCGCTGGCGGCGGGTGTCGCCGAGGCGGTGGCCGCGGCGGGGGTGCTGGTCTTCGGCCCCTCGGCGGCGGCGGCGCGGCTCGAAGCCTCGAAATCCTTCACCAAGGATATCTGCGATGCCGTGGGGGCCCCGACGGCGGCCTGGGCCCGCTTCACCGACGCCGCCGCGGCGCGCGCCCATGTCGCGCAGACCGGCGCGCCCGTGGTGGTCAAGGCCGACGGGCTGGCCGCCGGCAAGGGCGTGGTCGTGGCCGACACGGTCGCGGCGGCTTGTGCCGCCATCGACGACATGCTGGGCGGGCAGTTCGGCGCGGCCGGGGCCGAGGTGGTGATCGAGGACTTCCTGCGCGGCGAGGAAGCCAGCTTCTTCGTGCTGGTGGACGGCGAGCATGTGCTGCCGATCGGCACCGCGCAGGACCACAAGCGCGCCTATGACAACGACACCGGCCCCAATACCGGCGGCATGGGGGCCTATTCGCCCGCGCCGGTGATGACCCCCGAGATCGAACAGGCGGCGCTGGAGCGGATCGTCCGCCCCACGGTGGCCGAGATGGCCCGCCGTGGCATGCCCTATCGCGGCGTGCTCTACGCCGGGCTGATGATCGAGGCGGGGCAACCGCGGCTGATCGAATACAACGTGCGCTTCGGCGACCCGGAGGCACAGGTGCTGATGATGCGGCTGGGGGCGCAGGCGCTCGACCTGATGCTGGCCTGTGCCGAGGGCCGGCTCGCCGAGGCGCGGGTGAACTGGGCCGAGGACCACGCCCTGACGGTGGTGATGGCGGCGCAGGGCTACCCGGGCACGGCCCTCGTGACGATGGCATCCCCGAGCAGTAGGCTTGTATTCCAGTGGGTATTCGACCTGTACTCCCCGCCCGAGAGGCTTGTACGTCAGAAGGTCGATTTCGAAGGCCTGGTTGACCCGTGGTGGAACGCGAGCCTCTCATCCAGTGGGAACATCAGGCTCGACTACTGAACAAGCGGCGTCGGAATCTCAGGCCGCCCGATGCGGTAACGAGACAAGACACCCGTGCGTGTGTGGCACACGGGTTGTGTCGCCTACCGAGCCAGCAGCACCCCTCTCCGCGCCTCTGCAAGCGCCTCCATGGCCTCACGCAGCGAGGTGCACACCGTCGGGATGTCGGTGAGC
>JAVVFE010000462.1:0-2218 GCA_032251175.1 Thermohalobaculum sp. | reverse complement strand
CGGCGCTGATTGGCGCGGGCGCGGGCATCGGCCACCGCGCGCCGGTCGCCGGTCGCCAGCACGATGCGCTCGACTCCGAAGGCGCGAAGCTGGGCGAGGAACGCGCCCGTGCCCGCCCTGAGCGCGTCGGCCAGCACCAGCAGCGCCGCCATCCGGCCATCGACCGCCACGGCGACGGTGGCAGCGCCAGGCCCCGCGGCCAGCGCCGCGGTGTCGGCCAGCCCCAGCCGCCGCGCCACGAAATGCGCGCCGCCGACGATCACGGCGCGGCCGTCGACCGTGCCTTCGACCCCCTCGCCCGCGGTCTCAGCCACCGCGACCGGCACCGACAGCGCCAGCCCGCGGTCTTTCGCGGCGGCGACGATCGCCTGCGCGATGGGGTGCTTGGACGCCTGATCGAGCGAGGCGGCAAGGCGCAGCGCCTCGTCCGCGGGCAGGCCCGACTGCGGGTTGACCGACACCAGCCCCGGGCGCCCGGCGGTCAGCGTGCCGGTCTTGTCGATGACGACGGCGCGCACCTGCCCCAGCACCTCCAGCACCTTCGCGCCCTTGATCAGCACGCCCTGCGCCGCCGCGCGCGACAGGCCCGCGACCAGCGCGACGGGGACCGCCAGGATCAGCGGGCAGGGGGTTGCCACCACCAGCACCGCGACCGCCCGGATCGGGTCGCCCGAAACCGACCAGGCGGTGCCGGCGATGGCGAGCGTGAGGCCGAGGAAGCCCAGCGCGTAGCGGTCGGCCATCCGCGCCATCGGCGCGCGCGTGCGCTGCGCGGCCTCGACCAACCGCACGATGCCGGCATAGGTGCTGTCGGCCGCCAGCCGGGTGGCCAGCAGGTCGAAGGCATCGCCCGCATTGGTCGAGCCGCTCATCACCGCCGCGCCGGGGCCCAGGCGCACCGGCATCGCCTCGCCGGTCAGCGCCGACTGGTCGAGCAGCGCCCGGCCATCGGCCACCGTGCCGTCGACCGGGGCGACATCGCCGCGGCGGATCATCAGCCGGTCGCCCGGGGCGATGGCGTCGAGCGCCACCTCCTCGAGCCCGCCATTGCGGTGGCGCAGGGCGGTGCGCGGCACGCGCGACAGCAGGCCGGTCATCTCGCGCCGGGCGCGCCGGGCGGCGAACTCCTCGAGATACTGGCCGCCGGCATACATCAGCGCGACGACCGCGGCGGCAAGCGACTCGCCGAACGCCAGCGCCGCCGACATCGACAGCGCCGCCACGAGGTCGAGCCCGAGGTCGCCGCGCCTGAGGCTGGTGACGATCTCGGCCAGCAGCGCCGCCAGGACCGGCAGGGTGGCGAGCGTCCAGACCGTGCCGGCCCAGCCCCCCTGCCCCGCCGCCTGCGCGCCAAGCCCGGCTGCCAGCCCGCCCAGCGGCAGCGCAACCAGCCAGGGCTTGAGCCTGCGGCGCAGCGCCTCGAGATCGGGCGCGCTCATCGCCGGCCGGGCCGGTCTGCAGGGCCGGGCTGCGTCGCCGGGCCGAGCTGCATCGCCGGGCCGGGCTGCGTCGCCGGGGCGCGCGGCTTCGCCGGGGCGGGCAGGTCTTCGGGGCCGGGGCGGTCTGCGGGGTCAGGCCGACCTGCGGGGGCAGCGTCGGCCTCGTCCATCATCCGCCTGAGCCGCCGCCCGGCCCACAGGCTGGCGGGCACGCCGAGCGGGATGGCGGCGACCAGCGCCTGCACCGGCGACAGCGCGGGCAGCCCCAGCGCCTGCCCCATCAGGCCCAGAAAGAACAGGTTGATCGCAACCGTCCCCGTCGCCGCCGGCGCCAGCAGAGCCGCGAGGCGCCAGACCGGCCAGCGCCCGCCGCCCTGCCCCGCGCCGCTCATGCCGT
This sequence comes from Thermohalobaculum sp., assembly GCA_032251175.1. Lineage (GTDB taxonomy): Bacteria > Pseudomonadota > Alphaproteobacteria > Rhodobacterales > Rhodobacteraceae > Thermohalobaculum. The sequence goes on along the minus strand of JAVVFE010000462.1, from coordinate 382 downwards.
GGCCCGGGTCATGCCGTGCCCGCGCATGTCGCGCCACCGCGCATGTCGTGCCCCCGGGTCATGCCGCGCACCGCGCAAGACGTGCGCGCAAGTCGCGCCCCCCGCGCCTATCGCGCGCCCCCGGGCCATGCCGCGCACCGCGCAAGGTCCGCACGCAGGGTGCGCCCCCGCGCAGGCCCCGCCCCCGGGTCATGCCGCGCGCCGCGCGAGGCGGGCGCGCAGGGCGGCGGCGATCAGCGCGGGGATTTCGGGGTCGGTGCCGATCGGCGCCAGCGTGGGGCCACTGAAGCGGGCCTCGGCCAGCGCCGCGGGCAGGTCGTCCTCGACATGGCCCGCGCGCCCGGCGAACAGCGGCAGACACAGCGCGGGGCCGTCGATCCGC
>JAVVFE010000461.1:0-2227 GCA_032251175.1 Thermohalobaculum sp. | reverse complement strand
TGGCGCTGACGCGGCTGACGCGGCTCAAGACCGATGCGGCGCTGGGCGCGGTGCTGAGCCTGTTCTTCGCCGTCGGCATCGTGCTGCTGACGCTGATCCAGGGCCGGGCGGGGGCCGGGCAGGCGGGGTTGGAGGCGTTCCTGTTCGGGCAGGCGGCGGCGATGCTGAGCCGCGACCTCTGGGTGATGGGCGGGCTCGGCGCCGCCGCGCTGGGGGTGGTGGCGCTGCTGTGGAAGGAGTTCAAGCTGGTCAGCTTCGACCCGGTCTTTGCCCGCACGCTGGGCCTGCCGGTGGTGGTGCTGGAGGCGGCGCTGACGCTGATGATCGCGGTCGCCGTGGTGATCGGGCTGCAGATGGTGGGCGTGGTGCTGATGGCCGCGATGATCGTGGCGCCCGCGGTCGCGGCGCGGCAATGGGTGACGCGGCTGGGGCCGATGGTGGCGCTGGCGGCCGCGATCGGCATGGCGTCGGGCGTCGCCGGCGCGGTGATCAGCGCGCTGGGGCAGGGGCTCGCGACCGGGCCGCTGGTGGTGCTGGCGGCCTCGGGCGCGGTGCTGGTCTCGATCCTGTTCGCGCCCGGGCGCGGGCTGGTCGGGGACTGGGCGAACCGCCGGGCCGAGCGGCGGGCGTTGCAGGGCCGGCGCGTGCTGAGCGCGTTGCAGGCGCTTTCGGCCGAGCACGCCGACCCCGACTATCCGGCCGAGCAGGGGATGCTCGACGCCTATTTCGGCCGTGGCACGGCGCCCGCGCTCGCGCGGCTCGAGGGCCGGGGCGCGGTCCGGCGCGCCGATCACATGCCGGGCGAGGGCGCGCATTGGGTGATCACGGCCGCGGGCCGTGCCGAGGTGGCGGGGCTGCCGGCCGGCGCCGACGACGCCGCGGGCCGGCGGGGGGGCGGGCAATGATCCGGGCCCTGCTGGACGATCCCGGCGTCTCGATCATGGCCACGGGCTTTCTGGTGGGGGCCGCGGCGGCGACGCTGGGGCCGTTCCTGATCCTGCGCCGGGCGGCGATGCTGTCGGACGCGATCAGCCATTCGATCGTGTTCGGCATCGTCATGGTGTGGCTGCTGACCGGCGCGGTCGACGGGCCGGTGCAGATCCTGGGCGCGGCGCTGACGGGCGTGCTGACGGTGGTGCTGACCGAACTGGTCGCGGCCACCGGGCGGGTGAAGAACGATGCCGCCATCGGGCTGGTGTTCCCGGCGCTGTTCGCGGCGGGCGTGCTGCTGCTGAACCTCTACGCCTCGGACGTGCATATCGACACGCACACGGTGCTGCTGGGCGAGATCGGCTTCGTCTGGCTCGACACGGTCGAGGTTGCGGGGGTCGATGTGGCGCGCGCGCTGGTTTGGATGGCAGTGGTGGCGGCGGTCGATCTGGGCTTCGTGCTGCTGTTCTGGAAGGAGCTGAAGGTCGGCACCTTCGATCCGGTGCTGGCGCATGCCATGGGGCTGGCGCCGCGGGCGCTGTTCTACGGCCTGTTGTTCCTGACCTCGGGCACCGCGGTTGCGGCGTTCGATGCGGTCGGCGCGATCCTGTTCATCGCCTTCGTGGTGATGCCGCCCGCCACCGCCTACCTGCTGACCGACCGGCTGGGGCGGATGGTGCCGATCGGCGTCGCGGTCGCCGGGGTGTCGAGCGTTGCCGGCTACTGGCTGGCGGTGCACTGGGATGTCTCGATCTCGGGGATGATGGCGGTGGTGACCGGCGCGTGCCTGGGGCTGGCGGTTCTGGCGGCGCCGCGCCACGGCGTGGTGGCGGCGCTGATCCGCCGGGCGCGGGTGGCGCGCGAGGCCGAGACCCATGCGCTGGTGGTGCATCTTGCGACCCATGAGGGCCGGGCCGAGCGGCGCGAGGAGAACGTGGCGGCGGCGCTGCGGCTGCATCTCGACTGGCCCGCGGCGCGGGCGCAGGCGGTGCTGGGCAAGGGCATCGCCGCCGGATTGGTGCGGCGCGAGGGCGAGGCGCTGCACCTGACCGACACGGGCCGCCGCGCCGCCGAGGCCCTGCTGGAACCCTGGCGGCGCGGCGGCGGCTGAGACCCGAGAGAGAGCGCGCGCGGGCCTCAGAGGCGCAACGCGCAGTAGCGCCGGGCCGCGTCGAACACCGCGACCTCGGCCGCGTCGTTGACCATGGCGCAGCCCAGCGTGACGGCAAGCTGCCCGGCCTGGATGCCCTGCGCGATCCGCGCGGCCGCCGTGCGGTCGTTGCCGCCCGAGGCCGTC
>JAVVFE010000460.1:0-2227 GCA_032251175.1 Thermohalobaculum sp. | reverse complement strand
CGCCGCCGAATTCGCCCCGCTCACCGGCGTCGCGATCGACGCACGGCGCGCCCCTTTCGCGGGCCAGGGCGCCGCCTACATGGCATGGCGGCGCAGTCTCGCGGCGGCCGCGCGGGACCACGTCAAGCGACCCCGCGCCGGGGGGCAAACCCCGGCCCAAGCCGCGCAGGCCGCGCGAGCCCCATCGACGATGCAGCCGGCCCCCAAGGCGGCCAAGGACGGAGCGACCCAATGAGCCCGATGACCCTGAAGCCCGGATCGAGCGCGAAAAGCGCCTACAACCTGCGCTCGACCCTGCCCGAGAGCCACGAGCGCCACACCCTGAGCGTGCTGGTCGACAACGAGCCCGGCGTCCTCGCCCGCGTGATCGGCCTGTTCTCGGGCCGCGGCTACAACATCGAAAGCCTGACGGTGGCCGAGACCGACCACGCCTCGCACCTTTCGCGCATCACCATCGTGACCAGTGGCACGCCGCAGGTGATCGACCAGATCCACGCCCAGCTCGAGCGCATGGTGCCGGTCCACGCCGTCACCGACCTGACCGTGCTGGGCGTGCATATCGAGCGCGAACTGGCGCTGGTGAAGGTCGCCTCGACCGGCGAGAAACGGGTCGAGGCGCTGCGCATGGCCGACCTGATGCAGGCCCGCGTGGTCGACGTGTCGCTCGAGAGCTTCGTGTTCGAGATCGCCCAGACCTCGGACCAGATCGACGCCTTCATCGAGCTGATGCGCCCGCTGGGCCTGGTCGAGGTCGCCCGCACCGGGGTCGCCGCCGTGATGCGCGGCAGGGAGCCGATGGAATGACACGGCCGGCGCTGCCCGCGCTGGGCCTCGCGGTGCTGCTGGCCGCCTGCGCCGGCGACGGCGCGCCCGTGCCGCCGGGCGCCGAGACCGGCGCCGCGCAGCCGACCGCAACCGACACCGGCGCCCGGGCCAGCGGCCAGGCCGCGACAGGCCAGGCGTTGCCCCTTCCCCAACCCCAGCCGGGCGCGCCCGCCAGCCCGGAGGCAGGCCGCCGCCCGGTCGACCCCGCCGAGATCCGCGACATCTACCTTGCCTTCGACGGCGCGGCCGGGGGCACGATCTCGGTGATCTTCGCCATCGACGCCGACGCCGATGGCGACCCCTCAGACGAGCCCGCGATCCGCCTCAGCCCCGAGAGCGGCGCCTGCAAGCCGCAGGAACTCAGCCGCTACACCTTCCCCCCCGGCACCCCGCCGGTGTTCGGGCTGGAGCAGGCGCAGCGCGGCGTCACCCCCGAGGATCTGCCGCTCTACATGGCCGCCAGCGTGACCGATGCGATGCTGGCCCGCGGCCTCGCGCCGACGCGCGAGGACACGCGGGCGCAGAACGTCTGCACACGGAAGCTCTGGGAGCTTATGGTCGCCAACCAGCGCGCGCGCGTCGAGGCGACTGGACAACTCTAGACCCATCCACTAACCAGCCGCCGGGACGGAAACCGGCAGCGGCCCGGCCGGGCAGCGGCCAGGCCGAGCCAGTCAGACCGAGGCCACGAGGAAAGGACCAAGGGACATGCGCGTCTATTACGATCGCGACTGCGACATCAATCTGATCAAGGACAAGAAGGTGGCCATCGTCGGCTATGGCAGCCAGGGCCACGCCCACGCGCTGAACCTGCGCGATTCGGGGGCGAAGAACCTCGCCGTCGCGCTGCGCCCGGGCTCGGCCTCGGCGCGCAAGGCCGAGGCCGAGGGCCTCAAGGTCATGGCCATCGCCGACGCGGCCAAATGGGCCGACCTGATCATGATGTGCATGCCCGACGAGCTTCAGGCCGAGACCTACTACGCCCATATCCACGACAACCTGCGCGAGGGCGCGGCGATCGCCTTCGCCCATGGCCTCAACATCCACTTCCGGCTGATCGAGCCGAAGAAGGGCGTCGATGTCCTGATGATGGCGCCGAAGGGCCCGGGCCACACCGTGCGCGGCGAATTCGTCAAGGGCGGCGGCGTGCCCTGCCTCGTGGCGGTCGACAACGACGCCTCGGGCCGCGCGCTCGAGATCGGGCTCAGCTACTGCTCGGCCATCGGCGGCGGCCGCTCGGGCATCATCGAGACCAACTTCAGGGAGGAATGCGAGACCGACCTGTTCGGCGAGCAGGCGGTGCTGTGCGGCGGTCTCGTGGAACTCATCCGCATGGGCTTCGAGACCCTGGTCGAGGCCGGCTACGCCCCCGAGATGGCCTATTTCGAGTGCCTGCACGAGG
>JAVVFE010000459.1:0-2231 GCA_032251175.1 Thermohalobaculum sp. | reverse complement strand
GCTGAAGCCGCGCAGCCAGACCGGGGCGTCGGCGAGCCCCAGATAGCGCGCGAGGATGAGGCGGGCCTTCGCCCCGGCAAGGCCCAGGATCACCGCGCCCAGCATCGGTGCCGCCAGCCGCCCGCCCGCCGCCGCGGCAAGCGTGGTGGCCGCGCCCAGCGCCAGCAACAGGGCCCAGGCGCGCCACAGCGGATCGTGGATGAGGCCCCTCATCGCAGCAGGTAGATCACGGGGAAGATCAGCACCCACACCAGATCGACCATGTGCCAGAAGGCGGTGGCGGTCTCGATGTTCGCCACGCTGTCGCGCCAGGCGACGAGGCCGAGGATCACGATGCCGGCCGCCACATGGGCGGCGTGAAAGCCGGTGACGAGGTAGTAGAAGGTGAAGAAGGGATGCGTCTCGGTGCCGATGCCTTCGGCCGCCTTGGCGGCGTATTCCAGCCCCTTCACCCACAGGAACACGAGGCCCAGCAGCCCCGCTGCGCCCAGCCCGAGGCGCGCGCGCCCGCGACGCCCGGCCTCGCGGGCGCGCAATGCCAGCGCCGCGAACAGGCCCGAGGTCAGCAGCACGATGGTGTTGAGCGCGCCCGCCGTGCGGTCGAGATGGTCCTGCGCCGCCGCGAAGCCCGGCGCATCCGAGGCCCGCACGGCGAGGAAGGCGGCGAGCGCCGCGCCGAACACCAGCAGTTCGCTGACGATCAGCACCCAGATCATCAGGTCGCCCGGCAGCGTGCCGGGCCGGGCCGCGTGGGCGGTGCCGGTCATGCGCCGACCAGGTGGCGGTAGATCTCGGGCAGCGCCGCGCTCAGCCGGTCGGGGTGGGGGACGATCGAGAAGCCACCCTGGCCGAACATGCGCGGGAACCACGATTTGCCCTTGGCATCGACCAGCACGCCATGGACGGCGTGCCCGGCGCGGCGGGCCTCGCGGATCGCCATGCGGCTGTCCTCGATGCCGTGGCGGCCCTCGTAATGGTCGAGGTCGTTGGGCTTGCCGTCGGTGATGACCAGCAACAGCCGCCGCGCCCGCGCCTGCCGGGCGAGATCGGCCGAGACGTGGCGGATGGCAGCGCCCAGCCGGGTGTAGAAGCCGGGCCTGAGCCCGGCGATGCGGGCTTCGACCGCTGCGCCCATCTTCTCGCCGAATTCCTTGCAGCCGAGCACATAGACCCGGTCGCGCCGGAGCGACGAGAAGGCGTGGATGGCGAAGTCGTCGCCGCAGGCGTCCAACCCCCAGGCGAGGGCGGTGAGCGCCTCGCGCTCGATGTCGATCACGGCGCGGCCGGTGACCGCGCTTTCGGTCGAGCGCGAGACGTCGAGCAGGATCGACACCGCCAGGTCGCGCGCCTGCGGCCGGGTGGCGCGCCAGATGCGGTCGGTGCCTTCGCCGGTGGCGCGCAGGTCGGCGGCCGAGCGCACCACCGCCTCGATGTCGAGGTCCTCGCCATCGGGCTGGCCGGGCAGGGGGATGCGGCGCGGGCGCAGGGCCTCGAACTGGCGGCGCACGCGGGCGATGCGGCGCGCGGCCTGCGGGTCGGCGGGTGGTGCGGTGCCATCGGCGGGGGCCTCGGCGGGGCTCGCGAGCACGCGGGCATGGGCGGGCAGGTAGGCGCCGGTGCGGCAGTCCCATTCGGGATAGAGATGCGTGCCCGACAGCCGCTCGCGGTCTACATCTTCGGGCGCGAGGTCGAGATGGAGCTTGAGTCGGGTGGCGGGGGCCTTGCTGATCTGGCCCAGAGTGATCTCGTCCTGGTCGTCGAGCGCCTTCTTCGCGCCCTCGGGGTCGTCGTCGTCGACGCGGCGGTTGAGGTTGAGGAACTCGGTCCAGCTCAGGATCGCCTCGAACTTGTGCAGGATCAGGCTGTCGCGCCGCTCGGCCTGGTCGGACTTGCGGCGCCGGGCGCGGTGGGTGCCGTCCTTGCCATCCTGCGGCGCGCCGTCGGGGGTCTCGCCGGCCTCGGCCGTTGCCTCGCTGGGGGCGGTGGCGCGCAGCGCGGGCCACAGCGGCACGGGCGCGAAGGGGCGGTATCCCATGGGGGCGCGGAAGGCGGCGAGGTCGGCGGCGGGGGCACGGATGGCGGCGAGGATGGCGGCGGCGGGCGAGCCCGGCGGGCGGCCCGCTGCCCCGACCTCCGAGCCGGGGCCTCGTTCGGGCGGGGCGTGGCAAGGTGGCCCCGGGTCAAGCCCGGGGCCGTGGGCAACCGCCGGGTCCAACCCGGGGCCGCAGGCT
>JAVVFE010000458.1:0-2231 GCA_032251175.1 Thermohalobaculum sp. | reverse complement strand
GCGTGATCCGGCGCTGACCCGGGCGCGGCGGCGCGGGCCAGCGCGCGGGGGTGCACACTTGGGCGGCGGGGTCAGCCATGGGCCGCCACGCCGCACGCCCCCGCACGCAGCGACGCGCGCGCATCCGACGCTCGCGGCTCGCTGACCGCCACGCCGCACGTCCCCGCGCGAGGGGGCGCCCGCCGTCAGCCGATCTCGCCCAGCCGCCGCTCCTGACGGGCGATCAGGCGCTCGATCTCGGCGATGTCGGCGCCGCTCAGCACTGCCCCCGGGCGGCGCAGCGTGGCGTCGGCGATCACGCCACGCCGGGCCAGCACGTATTTGCGGATCGCCAGCCCGACCCCCGGCTGCTGTTCCAGCCGGGCCAGCGGCAGATAGGCGTCGAAGATGTCGCGCCCCCGCTCGGGCGTTCCGGCGGCATGGTTGCGGCAGACCTCGACCATCATCTCGGGATAGGCGAAGCCGGTCATCGCACCGTCGGCACCGCGGCCCATCTCCTCGGGCAGGAACAGCCCGCCATTGCCGCACAGGATCGAGATCCGCCGCGCCCCCGCCTGCGAGGCCGCCCTGAGCCGCGAGATCTTGGCCAGCCCCGGCCAGTCCTCGTGCTTCAGCATCACGCAGGTCGGCTGCTCCTCGACGATCTTCAGGATCACCGCGGGCGCGATCTGCACCTTGGTGATCAGCGGATAGTCCTGCAACACGAACGGCGTGTCGCCCAGCTCGTCGGCGACACCGCGGTAGTAGGTCACGATCTGCTCGTCGGTGCCCAGCGCGGCGGGCGGCGCCACCATCACCCCGGCCGCGCCGTCGCCCATCACGGCCTCCGACAGCGCGCGCATCTGCGCGAAGCCCGGCGCCGAGACCCCCACCACCACCGGCACCCGGCCGTCGACGCGCGCCAGCACCCGGCGCACCACGTCGCGCGACTCCTCGGCCGTCAGCTTCGGCGCCTCGCCCATCATGCCCAGCACCGTGAGCCCGTCGGCACCGGCACCCAGATAGAAGTCCACCATCCGGTCGATGCTGTCGCCATCGACCGCGCCGTCGGCCTTGAACGGCGTCACCGCGATCACGAAGACCCCGCGCGCGGTCTCGTCCAGTCTGCTCATTCCCTCTCCCCTTTTCCCTGCGGCCAGCGGCGCCAGCCCAGCGCGATCTGCCCCAGCGCCATGGCGACCGCGGCCTGCGAGGGCTCGACCACCGGCAGGCCGGTCTCGGTCTCCAGCGTCTCGCGATAGCGCGCCATGCCGGCGCATCCCATGATCAGCACATCCGCCCGATGCGCGTCGCGCAAGGCGCGCCCGGTTTCCACCATCCGCCCCAGCGTGCGGCCGGGAACGGCCAGATCGGCCACGCCCAGGCCCAGCGGCAGGTCGCCCGCCAGCCGGTCCAGCACCCCCATTGCCCCGAAATACCGGATGTGGCGCGGCACCGAGGGCGCGAGGATCGAGATCACCCCGAACCGCTGGCCCATGCTCATCGCCGTCAGCACGGCGCATTCCGCGATCCCCAGCACCGGCAGGTCGGTCGCATCCCTCAGCGCATGCAGCCCCGGATCGCCGAAGCAGGCGATCACGAAGCCCGCGGCCCCGGCTTCCAGCGCCAGGCAGTGCCGGATCAGCGGCGCGATCACGCCATCGGCCTGAAGCTGGCTCTCGATCCCCGGCGGGCCCTCGGCCAGCGTGCGGCAAAGGATCGGCGGGCCACCGGCCCGGCGCAGACCCGAAAGCCCTGCGTCGATCCCCGCCGTCACCGCCGCCGAACTGTTGGGATTGACGACATAGAGCGTGCCCGTCATGCGCCCCCCTCCCCCCGTCGCGACCGCGCGGCGGCAGCGCCGTCGCCCCGCGGACCTTGCCGCACACGCGATGCCCTGCCCGCCTCGCGGCCAGCGGCAATCATGCTGCCCCCGGCGCCAGACGCCGGAATGCGGTCATCGGCATGCGCGGCTGCGCCCACCCCGACGACCCGCCGTGCCGGGGCCATCATGGCCGCCCTGCCGCCCGGCATCCCGCGTCCGGCCATCCCGCGCCCCCTGCACCGCCTGCGGGCCCTCGGCCCCCGCCCGCCTCTGCCAGCCCGCGCCGCGCACCGCAAGGCCGAACCGCAGGCCGCCCTCTCGCGCGCGCCGCGATCGGCGGGCGGTTCCAGCTCAGGGCGAGCCGCCTCGCGCCCTGCCGCCGCCAGCGCGCCGCTGATCGCCTCAAGCTCCGCCCCTCGCGCCGCTC
>JAVVFE010000457.1:0-2233 GCA_032251175.1 Thermohalobaculum sp. | reverse complement strand
GGCGGCACTTCGTCGGCCGACATGATGCTGCACCTGATCGCCGAGCAGCATGGCGCCGATCTCGGCTCGCTGGTGGCCGACTGCCTGATCCACACGCCGATGCGCTCGGACAACGACGAACAGCGCCTCAGCGTGCCGGCGCGGATCGGCGTGCGCCACCCCAAGCTGGTGCAGGTCATCCAGATGATGGAGCGCGCGACCGAGGACCCGGTGAGCCCCTCGGACCTCGCCGACGCGGTCAACATGTCGACCCGCCAGCTCGAGCGGCTGTTCCGCCGCTATCTCAACCGCTCGCCCAAGCGGTACTACATGGAATTGCGCCTCGAGAAGGCGCGCAGCCTGCTGTTGCAGACCGACATGAGCGTGATCAACGTGGCGCTGGCCTGCGGCTTCACCTCGCCCTCGCATTTCTCGAAATGCTACCGGGCGCATTTCGACCGCACGCCCTATCGCGAGCGGGGCGCGCCGGCGAACACCGGCTCGTCCAAGCTGCGCGGACCCGATCCGGGCACCGGCACGGTGAAGGTGCGCCTCGCCGGGCCGCGATGAGCCGCAGGCCGGGATGACCACGGCGCGATCCCTGCCGCCCGGGCGCGAGGCGTTCCGCGTGTTCCGGCCGATCACCACCCGCTGGTCCGACAACGACGTCTACGGGCATATCAACAATGTCCGCTATTATTCCTTCTTCGACACCGCGGTGAACGGGCATCTGATCGAGGCCGGCGCGCTCGACATCCATGCCGGCCGGGTGATCGGCCTGGTGGTCGAGACGCGGTGCAGCTATTTCGCGCCGCTGGCCTTCCCCGAGCCGATCGAGGCCGGGATCCGGGTGGACCGGCTGGGGCGCAGTTCGGTGACCTACGGGCTGGGGATCTTCCGGGCCGGCGCGGCCGAGGCCGCGGCAGCCGGCGCCTTCACCCATGTCCATGTCGACCGCGCGACCCGCCGGCCAGTGGACCTGCCCCACCGGCTGCGCGAGGTGCTCGCGGCCCTGCGCCCCGACCCGGGCGCCTGAGCCCGGGCCCGCGCCCGGCCGCGGCAGCGCCCGGCGGATCGACCGGCCGGCGTGCCGGCCAGCGGGTGTGCCGGCCATACCAGCTTGCATTGATCGGAACCGATCGTTGGGATTTCCGCTGCGCCCTGCCCCCGAGCCGGGGCCTCGCACCGCACCGCCGACCACGCGAGACGCGCCTTGGGTCAAGCCCGGGGCGCGCGCGCAGCACAGTCAGGACGGCATGGGGCGGACTCAGGGAAAACTGGTATCAGCGGTCCTTCTCCTCGCGGAACACCACCAGCAGAAGCTGGCGCATCGCGGTCGAGAACGCGGCGTAATCGCCGGGCTCGGTCTCGAGCGCGCGCAGGAAGCCCTGGGCCTCGACCTCGGGCCCCCGGCAGAAGGTCATGTTGACGGCGAAGCCCTTGTCGGGCGGCGTGCCGGTCGCGGCCTCGGCGGTGCGGGCGCAGTCGGCCGGGCCGCTCAGTGCGCCCACCGGGGTGAAGTGTAGCACCACGCGCGAGCCATGCGCGGCCGGGCCGGTGACCGGGCGGGCTTTGAAGCGGATCGCCGCCGCTCCCGCCGGGCCGGTCATCGCGCCCGCCAGCGCCGCAGGGTCGGCGCCCGCCCAGGGCCGGCCGTGGATCTCGACCGGGATGCCGCCCGGCCCCTGCATCGCCACCAGATCGCTCTCGCCGATGTTGGGCAGGCGGAAGACATGGGTGATGACCGTGGGCGCGTCGCAGGCGGCGAGCAGCGCGAGCAGGGCCGCCGCCAGATGTCGCGCGGTCATGCGATGCCCCGCTGCCGGGCCAGCCACCGCTCGCGCTGGAACACATAGACCCCCGCCGCCACGATGACCGCGGTGCCGAGCCATGTCAGCGGGTCGGGGAAGTCGCCGAACGCGAACAGCCCGATCAGGGTGCCCGACAGGATCTCGAGGTATTGCAACGGCGCCAGCGCGCCCGCCTCGGCCCGCGCGAAGGCATGGACCAGAAGCTGGTGGCTGACCGCCGCGATCAGCCCCATCGCCGCGATCAGCCCGACCTCGCGCCAGCCCATCGGCCCCAGCGCGACGCCCTCGATGCCCAGCGCCGTGCCGAACAGCCCGGCCAGCGCCATCGTGCCGAGCGCGAAGATGCCGGTCCAGAACTGCAACGCCAGCCGCCCGCTGCGCTGTGTCATCACCCGCGTGATGAGAAGGTAGCAGGCGAAGCATACCGCCGTGACCAGCGGATA
>JAVVFE010000456.1:0-2249 GCA_032251175.1 Thermohalobaculum sp. | reverse complement strand
ATACAGGCCCAATGCTGTCGCGTTCCCCGGCAGGGCGCTGATCTCGGCGCGCCTGATGCCGGCCGCCCGCAGCCGCGCCTCGGCCGCGGCGATCAGCGCCCGGGCGATGCCGCGCCCGCGAAACGCCGGCTCGACCCACAGGTCGCTCAGATCGCCGACCAGCCGGGCGTCCGCGGGCACATAGCTGCCCGTGCGCGCCTCGATCCCGGTGATCAGAAAACCCACCGCCCGCCCGCCGGTCTCGGCCACCAGCACCGAGCCGCCCGGGTGCTCGCCCGCCCAGCCGATCAGCGCGGCGACATGGCTTTCGGCCATCTCGGCGCCCGGGGTGCGGTGCGGCTCGGCCGCCCGCTCGAACTCCTGCAACGCGGCCATGAAGGCGATCAGCGCCGGGCGGTCCCCCGGCCCGGCCGCGCGGATCAGCGCAGGCTCAGCCGTCATCGCCCGCAGCGCGCATCAGGGCGGCGAGCGCGGCCGTCTCGCTGCCCGGCGTGCCGCCCGCCGCCAGCGCGGCCGCGGCGCCCTCGCGCGCGGCCTGCGCGCGGTTCTGGTTCAGCTTGAAGGTGCTCTCGACCCCCGTGACCGTCAGCTCCCACGGCACGATGGTGCGCATCATCCGCGCCATCAGCTCCTGATCCATCTTGTCCGAGGTCCAGGGTGTCTTCGGCAGCAGCCGGGCCTCGAACTGCGCCGACAGCCGGTCGACATGCGCGCGCATGCCGATCTCGGGCGCCAGCCGCAGGGTGCCGCGCAGGTGCACCGCCACATAGTTCCAGGTCGGCACCTTGTCGTCCTCGCCATACCAGTCGGGCGAGATGTAGCCATCCGGCCCCGACACGATCATCAGCGCGTCGAGCGGCCCTTTCGCCAGCGCCCGCGCCAGCGCGGTCGAGCGCACGAAATGTCCCTCGGCCCGCGCCTCCCCCAGCACGAAGGGCACATGGCTTGCCAGCGGCCCATCCGGCCCCTGCGCGGTGACGATGCCGAAGCCGCGGGCGGCGGCGAAGGCCAGCGCCTCGGCCTCGCTGCGGGTGCGGAAGGCGGAATTGGGATGCATGGGTCAGACCGCCACAGCCGTGGTGAGGATGGGAACCGAGGAATAGAAGAACTCGCCGGCCGCGTCGGCCCGGTCCAGCGCCGCGAGCCACGAGGCCGGGCGCGCCGCGGCGCCGCTCTCCTCGGCCACCACGGCCAGCAGGCGCGACATCCACAGCGCGACGGTGTCCTCGCCCAGCCCCGGGTTCACCACCGGCACCGGCACCTGCCGCGTCGCGGCAAAGCCCGTGGCCGCGAGCATCGCGCCCAGCCGGGCGGGCAGGTTCGGCCAGGGCACCTCGGCGCGCCAGGCGGCGACCACCGGGCCGGTCAGCTCCGGCTCGGGGCCGTGCCAGAAATCGGCGTCCCAGTTGGTCGCGAGCACCACCAGTCGCGCGCCCGGCTTCAGCACGCGGCGCAGTTCCAGCAGCACCGCCCGCGGATCGTCGAGGTATTCCAGCACATGCGCCGCCACCGCCGCATCGAACACCGCATCGGGCCAGTCGAGCGCGGTCACGTCCCCCACGCCGGCGCGCACCCCCGGCACCCCCTCGCACTCGCGGGCCGCGGCGGCGATCTGGTCGGGCGAGATGTCGACCCCGGCGGCCAGACCATGCGCGCCCACCGCCAGCCCCAGCTCGCGCAGCAGCAGGCCGGCGCCGCAGCCGACCTCGAGGATCCGCTCGCCGCGGCGGGGGCCAAGCTCGTGCAGCACCGCCATGCGCCGCGCCGCCAGGTCGCGCGTGGCGGCCATGCGCTGCTGTATCTCGGCGCGGGTTCCGGTGAAGTCCATGGGCCGAGGGTGTAATCGCGCGGCGCGGTGCTGTCCAGCGACCCCCGCCGGGGCGGGGCGGGTGACCGGCGGAGATGAGCGCCGGGTCGGGCGGCTCAGGCGGGTTCCGCAACTCCGCCCATTGGGCACGGCGCTGCCCGGTGCCCCCGCCCGGCAGCGGCGCGGGCGGGCGATGCACCCGGCGATGGAAGGCCCCGCGGGCGAAAGCCCCGCGCGGGTTGCGCCGCCCGTCAGTCCGGCGCTGTGCTGTCCGGCACGCCCGCCCGAATGGCGGCCCGGCAGCCGATGCCGCCCACGACGGGGACAACGCACCCGGGACCCGCGCGGGCCGCACAACTTGGCTGCTGCGGCGCGGCCTGTTCTTGATCCCGCCCGAATGGCGGCCCGGCAGCCGATCTCGCCCGCGACGGGGGTAACGCGC
>JAVVFE010000455.1:0-2250 GCA_032251175.1 Thermohalobaculum sp. | reverse complement strand
ACCGGCTGTGCGGCACCCCACCGCTGGGCTGGTACACCGGGCGGACCTCGCCCAACACCCGGCGGCTGGTGGCCGAGCATGGCGGGTTCCTCTACGACGCCGACGACTATTCCGACGATCTGCCGTTCTGGAGCCGGATCGTGCCGGGGCACCTGGTCGTGCCGCATACGCTCGACGCCACCGACATGCGCTTTGTCACCGCGCAGGGCTTCCACACCGGCGACCAGTTCTTCGCCTATCTGCGCGATGCGTTCGACACGCTCTATGCCGAAGGGGCCGAGCAGCCGCGGATGATGTCGATCGGCCTGCATCCGCGGATCATCGGGCGGCCCGGGCGGATCGCCGGGCTGGCGCGGTTCGTCGACCATGTGCTGAAGCACGACCGCGTGTGGCTGGCGCGGCGGATCGACATCGCGCGGCACTGGCGGCGCGCGCATCCCCGGCCGGAATGAGCGACGGGCCCGCCCGATTCCGGCGCCTGCCGCCCTCGGCGCTGGACCGCGCGGGGTTTCTGGCGCGCTATGGCGGGGTCTACGAGCATTCGCCCTGGATCGCTGCGGCGGTGTGGGATGCGGGCCGCGCGGCCGACGCGGTGGACGCGATGGCGGACGCGATGGCGACGGTGGCCGAGGCCGCGCCGCGCGCGGACCGGATCGCGCTGTTGCGGGCGCATCCCGACCTGGCGGGGCGGCTGGCGCTGGCGGGGGGGCTGACGGCGGCGTCGGCGGCGGAACAGGCGGGGGCCGGGCTGGATCGCTGCACACCGGACGAGCTGGCGACGTTCCGGCGCCTGAATGCCGCCTATGTGGCGCGCTTCGGCTTTCCCTTCATCGTCGCGGTGCGCGGGCTGGACCGCGCGGCGATCCTCGCGCGGCTGGAGGCGCGGCTGGGCAACGGCCCCGAGGCCGAGTTTCGCGAGGCGATGGCCCAGGTCCACCGCATCGCCCGGCTGCGGCTCGAGGCGCTGGCGGCCGAGGCGTTCTGACGGGGGGATGCGCTGGCCGGGCCGATGCGCTGGCAGGCCGGTGCGCCGGTGGGTTGGTGGGTTGGAGGGCTGGCGCGCCAGAGGGCTGGCGGCCTGATGCGCTGGTGGGCCGGCGCCCGCGCGGGCCCGCCATATTCCGATCACCATCTTTCGCGACACTGCTGCGCTGTGCGTGCGTTTGTGACCCGAGTGATGCGGATGATTCTGAAGCCTGAACCCTTGCTGCCCGACAGCTTTGCCCCCTTCGGCACCGTGATCGAGACCGAGGAGGCCGAGCGTCACAGCGTCCACCGGGGCAACGCGACGCGCCACCACCGGCTTGCGGTGCTCGACCCCGGGCCGGGCGGGCGGTCGATCCTGTCGATCCTGCGCGCGCGGCGCTGGCCGGGCCGCCTGATCGAGTCGCTTGAGCGCCACCCGCTGGCCAGCCGGACCTATCTGCCGCTGACCTCCGAGGACTGGATGATCGTTGCCGCCCCCGGGCCGCGGCCCGTGGCGGCCGATTGCCGGCTGTTCCATGCCTTCGGCGACCAGGGCGTGCAGTTCGCGCCGGGGGTCTGGCACCACCCGGTGCTGCCGCTGGCGCAGAGCCAGGAATTCCTGGTGATCGACCGCGACGGGCTGCCGGAAGAAGGGATCGAGGGCCTCGCGCTGGCGCCGCCCGCCGAACTGCCCTTCGGCTGACCCCCTGCCCGACCGCGCCGCGCGGCCGCCCGGGATGTTCGATCGCAGCGACGCCGCGCACGCGACCCGGGATCGGGTGTGTCGATCGGGGGCGCGGATCGTGCCGCCGGGTTCGCGTGCGGCACTGACGGCACAGGGATGACGGCGCGGGGATGACGGCACGGGGCGCGGCGCGCTATGCCTGCGGGCGGTCACGAGATGCAGGAACCAGCGCCATGAACATCGCCCTCTGGCTCGACGCCCGCGCCCGGCTTGCGCCCGCCTCGCCCGCCCTGCTGAGCGGGGCGCGGGTGATGGCCGACTACGCGGGCTTTGCCGCGCGCGCGGCGGGGATCGCGGGCGGGCTCGGCCGGCTCGGCATCGGCGCGGGGGGGCGCGTGGGCATCTGCATGGCCAACCGGGTCGAGTATCTCGAGGCGCTCTACGGCATCCTGTGGGCGGGCGCGGCGGCGGTGCCGGTGAACGCGAAGCTGCACCCGTCCGAGGCCGCGTGGATCCTCGACGACGCCGGGGCCGCGGCCTGCGTGGTGGCCGGGGACACCGCGGGCGGGCTGGCCGCCGCCGCCCCGGGGCTGCGGCTG
>JAVVFE010000454.1:0-2266 GCA_032251175.1 Thermohalobaculum sp. | reverse complement strand
CTCTATGCCATGTATGGCGGCATCGCCACGCCGTCCGAGACGGCCGCCGTCGGTGCGCTTCTGTGCATCGTCATCGCCGTCCTGATCTACCGGCTGTGGTCGGTCAGCGCGATCTGGGTGGTGCTGCGCGACTCGACACGCGAGAGCGTGATGATCCTGTTCATCATCGGCGCCGCGGGGGTGTTCAGCTACATGCTGTCCTCGCTGTTCATCACGCAATCCATCGCCGGCTGGATCGCCGAGCTTGACGTGAACCGCTGGGTGCTGATGGGGGCGATCAACGTCTTCCTGCTGGTCGCGGGCTTCTTCCTGCCGCCGGTCGCGGTGATCCTGATGTCGGCGCCGATCCTGCTGCCCATCGTCACCTCGTCGGGCTTCGATCCCTACTGGTTCGCGGTGATCGTGACCATCAACATGGAGATCGGGCTGATCACTCCGCCCGTGGGGCTGAACCTCTATGTCATCAACGGCATCGCGCCCGACATCAAGCTCAAGACCATCCTGTGGGGGTCGATGCCCTTCGTGCTGTGCATGGTGCTGGCGATCGTGCTGTTGAGCCTGATGCCCGGCCTTGCCACCTGGCTGCCCGACGCCGTCATGGGGCCCGCGGTCTGATGCCGGGCGGGGGGGGGCGCCTTGCCGACATGCTGGCGCGCATCGCCGAGACCGGGCGCGCCCTGATCGGCGCCGACGAGCGCGAGACGCTGATCGGCCGGGCGCGCGCGATCCTGGGCGGCGCGGGCGAGGTTTCGGGCACCGCGCGGGCGCGCGCCCTGCTCGACGCCTATCGCGCGGCCGAGCCCGCGGCGCGGCTGGATTTCCTGCGGCAGGTGGCGGTCGATCTCGGCCCCGACCGCGCCGCCCTCGACGCCGTGCTCGACCGCTTCCGCGCCGCCCCCGCCGAGACCGACCTGCGCGCGCTGCATCTGGCGGCCGAGCCGCGCAGCCAGGAACTGATCCGCCGCCTGAACCGCGCGCCGGGCGCCATGCCCGACCTGCTGGCGATGCGCGAGGACCTGCTGGGCCATGCCCGCGCCGAGCCCGCGCTCGCCGCGCTCGACGAGGATTTCCGCCACCTGTTCGGCTCGTGGTTCAACCGCGGCTTTCTCGAACTGCGCCGGATCGACTGGAACACCCCGGCCGCGATCCTCGAGAAGATCATCGCCTACGAGGCGGTCCACGAGATCCGCGACTGGTCCGACCTGCGCCGCCGCGTGGCCGCCCCCGACCGGCTGCTCTACGCCTTCTTCCACCCCGCCCTGCCGGGCGAGCCGCTGATCTTCGTCGAGATCGCGCTGACCGCCGCCATCCCCGCCGCCATCGGCCCGATCCTCGCGGCGGATCGCGAGACGCTCGACCCGCGCCGGGCGCGCACCGCGGTGTTCTACTCGATCTCGAACTGTCAGGAGGGGCTCAGGGGCGTCAGCTTCGGCAACTTCCTGATCAAGCAGGTGGTCGAGGAACTGAGCGCAGCCTTCCCCGCGCTCGACACCTTCGTCACGCTCTCGCCGGTCCCGGGCCTCTGCGCCTGGGCGGCGCGCGAGAGCATCGCCCCGCCCGCGCCGGACGCACTCGGCCCCCTCGCCGCGCGCTATCTGGTCGAGGCCAAGCGCCCCGCGGGCGACCCCATCGACCCGGTCGCGCGCTTCCACCTGGGCAACGGCGCGCGGCTGGAACGGATCAACCCCGGCGCCGACGCCTCGGACCGCGGGCAGGGCCAAAGCTGGGGCGTGATGGTCAACTACCTCTACGATCCGCGCGAGATCGAGAGCAACCACGAGGCCTATGCCGAGACCGGCGCGGTGGCGCAGTCCGCCGCCGTGCGCCGTCTGGCAAAGCAGGCCGTGCAGGCAGGAGGAATGCGCGCATGACCGGGGCGAATCACCTGATCGACGGGCTCTGGGCCGGTTTCCGGGGCCGTGAGGATGCGGTCTTTGCCGAACTCGGCGACGGGCGGCGCCTGACCTATGCCGACCTCGATGCCACCTCGGCCCGCTTCGCCGCGGGGCTGGCGGCGCTGGGCGTCAAGCCCGGCGACCGCGTCGCCGCACAGGTCGAGAAGTCGATCGAGGCGCTGATGCTCTATCTCGGCGCGGTGCGGGCGGGGGCGGTGTTCCTGCCGCTCAACACCGCCTATACGCCTGCCGAAATCGGCTATTTCGTGGGCGACGCGGAACCCGCGCTGCTGGTCTGCGACCCCGCGCGCGCCGCGGCATTGGCCCCGATCGCCGCCGGCGTCGGCGCGCGGCTGGAAACGCTCGGCGCC
>JAVVFE010000453.1:0-2274 GCA_032251175.1 Thermohalobaculum sp. | reverse complement strand
CTCTATTCCGAGGCGCATGTGACCTTCGAGGAGGACGCGGGCGCCTACGACCAGAAGGACGCCGAAGGCTTCATCAAGCTCAACGCCCTGCGCCTCAAGCTGCTGGCGACGCGGGACCGCCGGGTGAAGGGCTGACGACGAAGTCCTTTCCGCCGTCCCGCGGTTGACATTACTCTCGGCGACCGGCCGGGAGGATTCATGACGATTCGCATTGACGCCTATGTGCTGCTGAAGCGGCCCTGGAAGCCCGATTTCGACGCGATCGCCTCGGAATTCGAATGGCGCTACCCGCAGCTCGGCAAGGCTCGCGTGCGGCGCGGCAAGGGCGGCGACGGGCAGGGCACCATCACCGTCGACGGCGCGGCGGTCGAGATCTCGCATGTCGGCGCGCCCTATCCGGCCGAACAGATGCACCCGCCGATCCGCACCCTGGGCCATGACGTCGAGGAGGTCGCCCGCCTGACCATGGGCCAGTCGGCCTATGTCGTGGTCACCGCCAGTTGCGAGGCGGCGGGCATGGAGTGGTGCCGCGCCTATGCCGCGCTGGTGACCCTGGTCGCCGATGTCGTGGCTGCCAGGACCGACGCGCTGGCGGTGATGTGGCCCGACAGTTGGGCCTGCCTGTCGCCCGCGGCCTTCGAGGAGGCGGCGGGTGCGGTGCTGCGCGGGCAGGTGCCGGTCAACCTGTGGGTGGCCTTCGCCCAGTCGAACCCGCCCGCCCTGGGCGGCGCCGAGATGACCGGGATCGTCACGCTGGGCCTGCGCAACTTCATGGGGCTCGAACTGGAACTGGCGCCGATGCCCTCGCTCGCGGGCGAGGCGATCGGCTGCATGCGCGAGGCGGTGGGCCGCCTGACCTCGGGGACATGGATGCCCGAGGATCACGGCACGCTGCGGCTCGACTGCTACCCGGCGCCGCTGGCGGTGCGGCTGTGCCCCGAGGGCTTCCTGCGGCGCGGCGTGCCGGCAGCCGTGCTGATCGCGCCCGAGGCGGCGGTCGACCCCCAGACGCTGGCCCGCAAGGGCAGCAGGCCGCAGGGCGAGGGGGCGGGGCTGATCGGCCGGCTGTTCCGCCGTGTCTGACCTGCCGCCGCGGGCGGCGGGCGCGCACCGGGCGCAGATCGACCATCTGGTGGTGGGGGCGCGGTCGCTCGACGACGGGCGGCGCTGGGCCGAGGCCCTGCTGGGCTGCCCGCCCGGCGCGGCCGGCTCGCACCCCACCATGGGCACCGTCAACGTGCTGTGGTCGCTGGGGGCCTGCTATCTCGAGGTCATCGCCATCGACCCGGCGGCGCCGCATCCGGGCCGGCCGCGCTGGTTCGGGCTCGACGAAGCCGGGGTGCAGGCGCGCCTTGCGCTGCGCCCGCGCCTGCTGACCTGGGTGGCGCGCCCGGGGATGCCGCTGGCCGATGCGGTCGCCCGCAGCCCCGTGCCGGTCGGCCGGATCGAGCGCCACCACCGCGGCGACCTGTTCTGGCACCTGACGGTGCCCGCGGACGGCCGCCCGCCGCTGGGCGGCGCCATGCCCGGCCTGATCGAGTGGCCCGACGGCGTGGCGCCGCCGCCCACGCGTCTGCCGCCGACCGGGCTGGGCCTGTCGCGCCTGACGCTGCCGGCCGCGCCGGGTCTGGCGCAGGCATTGCAGGTGCTGGGGCTGGCCGGCTGCGCGGTGCTCGACCCCGCGGCGGCCGGGCTCTCGGCCGAGATTTCGACCCCGCGCGGGGGCGTGGTGCTGGACTGATGCCAGCATGCATCGATCGGAGCCGATCGTTGGGATGTCCGCTGCGCCCTGCCCCCGAGCCGGAGCCTCGTACCGCACCGCTGACGACGCGAGGCGCGCAGCACAGTCAGCACGGCATGAGCCGGGCTCAAGGAAAACTGGTACAAGACGCAGGCGGCCCAGGCGCGGCCGGCGCTACAGACCGACGCCGAGCGCCCAGGCCGCGACCCCCGCCGCCGCGCCCAGGCAGACCAGCGCGACCACGCCGATGCCGCGCCCGAACACCAGCCACAGCGCCAGCGCGAACAGCCCCAGCTTGCCCCAGGCCGGCGCCTCCCACCCCGCGGGGAAGAACGCCGCCTCGCCCAGGAACACCGCGAGGTTGGCGATCACGCCGACCACCGCCGCCGACACGCCGGCCAGCGCCCGGCGCGCCCAGGGCACGCCGTGGACCCGCTCGACCACCGGCGCGAAGCCCAGGATCAGCATGAAGCTGGGGGCGAAGGTGTAGAACGTGGCCAGCACCGCCGTCAGCGCCCCCATGGCGGCCGTTC
>JAVVFE010000452.1:0-2298 GCA_032251175.1 Thermohalobaculum sp. | reverse complement strand
ACCGACTGATCTTCGCTTGCCGGGGCGACGCAGGGCGCCGCCGGTCAGGTCCCTGGGCGCCCGCGCGGCGCGGCCGCGCTCAGCCCGCGGCCAGCGGCGGGAACAGGGCGCTGCCCGCTGCCTCGACCGCCTCGGCCGCTTCCACCACCTCGGCCGCTTCGACCACCGCGCGCGCGCGGATCAGCCCGGCCGCGGCCTCAAGATCGGGGGCGATGAAGCGGTCGGCGCCCAGCGTCGCCACATCCTCGCGCAGCCGGGCGATCACCCGGGCGAGCGCGGGGCTGGTGGCCAGCGGCGCGCGGAACTCGACCCCCTGGGCGGCGCACAGAAGCTCGATGCCGACGATCCGCGCGAGGTTTTCGGTCATCGCCATCAGCCGCCGCGCGCCATGGGCCGCCATCGAGACGTGGTCCTCCTGGTTCGCGCTGGTCGGCGTCGAGTCGGTCGAGCAGGGATTGGCGCGCTGCTTGTTCTCGGACATCAATGCGGCCGAGGTGACCTCGGCGATCATGAAGCCGGAATTCAGCCCCGGGTCGGGCGTCAGGAACGGCGGCAGGTCGTGGCTGAGCGTGGGGTCCACCATCAGCGCGATGCGGCGCTGGCTGATCGAGCCGATCTCGGCCACGGCGAGCGCGATCTGGTCGGCGGCGAAAGCCACCGGTTCGGCGTGGAAATTGCCGCCCGACACGATCAGCCCCTTGCCGGTCAGCACCAGCGGGTTGTCGGTCGCGGCATTGGCCTCGATCTCGAGCGTGCGCCCCGCGAAGCGCAGCAGATCTATCGCGGCGCCGGTCACCTGCGGCTGGCAGCGGATGCAGTAGGGGTCTTGCACACGGGTGTCGCCGTCGCGGTGGCTCTCGCGGATTTCGGATCCCGCCATCAGCGCGCGCAGGCATGCCGCCGCCTCGATCTGGCCGCGATGGCCGCGCAGCGCGTGGATCTCGGGCTCGAGCGGCGCGGTCGAGCCCATGATCGCGTCGGTCGACAGCGCCGAGGCGACCAGCGCCCCCTCCATGCAGCGCCAGGCGTCGAACAGGCCGGCGAGCGCATAGGCGGTCGAGAACTGCGTGCCGTTGATCAGCGCGAGCCCCTCCTTCGGGCCCAGCGTCACCGGCGAAAGCCCGGCTTCGGCCAGCGCCTGCGCCCCCGGCAGCACGCGGCCCGACAGCTCGGCCTCGCCCGCGCCGATCATCACGGCCGCCATGTGGGCGAGCGGCGCGAGGTCGCCCGAGGCGCCGACCGAGCCCTGGCAGGGCACCACGGGCGTGACGCCGCGCGCCAGCATCCCTTCGATCAGCGCCACCACCTCCCACCGCACGCCCGAGGCGCCGCGGCCCAGCGACAGCAGTTTCAACGCCATCATCAGCCGCGCGATGAGGCGGGGCATCGCCTCGCCCACGCCGGCGCAATGCGACAGGATCAGGTTGCACTGCAACGTTGCGGTGTCCTTCGGCGCGATGCGCACGGCCGCGAGCTTGCCGAAGCCGGTGTTGACGCCGTAGACGGCCGTCCCCCCCGCCGCCGCCTCGGCGATCCGGCGCGCCGCGTCCTCGACGCCTGCGCGGCAGGCGGGCGCAAGCGCAGCAGGCGCGCCGGTGCGGTAGAGCTGTTCCAGCGTCGCGAGCGTGACGGTGCCCGGCGTCAGCGTGATGGTCATGCAGGTTCCCCGAAGATGCGGCGGTGAAGCGGGTTGAAGCCGATGCGGTAGCTCAGTTCGGCCGGGTGCCCGACATCCCAGATCGCGAGATCCGCGCGCATCCCGGCTGCGATCACGCCGCAATCGCCAAGCCCCAACGCGCGCGCCGCGACGCGGGTGGCGCCGGCCAGCGCCTCCTCGGGCGTCAGGCGGAACAGCGTGCAGGCCATGTTGAGCGCAAGCAGCAGCGAGGTCATCGGCGACGAGCCGGGGTTGCAGTCGGTCGCAATCGCCACAGGCACCCCCGCCGCGCGCAGCGCCGCGACCGGGGGAAGTTGGGTCTCGCGCAGGGTGTAGAAAGCGCCCGGCAGCAGCACGGCCACCGTGCCGGCCCGCGCCATCGCCGCGGCGCCCGCGTCGTCGAGATATTCCAGATGATCGGCAGAGAGCGCGCCGTAGGACGCCGCCAACGCCGCACCGCCGAGGTTCGAGAGCTGTTCGGCATGGAGCTTGACCGGCAGGCCCAGCGCCCTGGCCCGGTCGAACACCCGGGCGATCTGGGCGGGCGAGAAGGCGATCCCCTCGCAGAAGCCGTCGACCGCGTCCACCAGCCCCTCGGCCGCGGCGGCGTCGAGTGTGGGCAGGCAGACCTCGTCGAGATA
>JAVVFE010000451.1:0-2315 GCA_032251175.1 Thermohalobaculum sp. | reverse complement strand
TACGGCTTTGCCGCGCTCGACCAGCCGGCGCTGCATGGGGGCTTGAGCAGGTGAGGCGCAACCAAGACCTTTCGCGGGCGCTGCTACTCGAAATGGAGGCCCGCCATGTGCCGTACATCGAAGTGTGCGCCTTCCTGACTCCGACTGACGAGGAGCGGGAGCGACATTACCACCTTCATTTGCTCGCCGATGCTGGGCTCATCTCTGTTCAAGACGAGCGGCGATTCTATATTAATGATGAAATGCCCAACGAAGATGGCAGAACCTATTCGCGATCAACCGTCTATCGCCTGACTAACGCTGGCCACGACTACCTCGAGGCGATCCGCGACGAGAACATTTGGGACAAGACGAAGGCCGTTGTTTCGGAAACTGGTGGCAACGCAACGCTTGAAATCATCAAAGCCCTCGCTACGGCGTTCCTCAAGAAAAAGATCTCACAGCACACGGGGGTAGACTTATGAAGTTCACGCTGTCCTGGTTGAGGGAGCATCTGGAGACGGATGCGACCCTGACGGAGATCACCGACGCGCTGACCGATCTGGGTCTCGAGGTCGAGGGCGTCGAGGATCCCGCGGAAAAGCTGGGCGCCTTCACCATCTGCCGGGTGATCGAGGCGGGGCCGCACCCCGATGCCGACCGCTTGCGGCTGTGCCGGGTCGAGGCCTGGCCGGAGGGGCCGGGCAAGCCCTCGCAGGTGGTGCAGGTGGTGTGCGGCGCGCCCAATGCCCGCACCGGGCTGGTGGGGGTGTTCGCAGCACCGGGCACGCATATCCCGGGCACCGGCGTGGACCTCAAGCCCGGCGTGATCCGCGGCGTCGAGTCGAACGGGATGTTGTGCTCCGAGCGCGAGCTGATGGTCTCGGACGACCATGAGGGGATCATCGACCTGCCCGCCGATGCACCGCTGGGGGCGCGCTATATCGACTATGCCAGGCTCAACGATCCGGTCATCGAGATCGCCGTCACCCCCAACCGGCCCGATGCGCTGGGCGTGGCGGGGATCGCGCGGGACCTGGCGGCGCGGGGGCTGGGGCGGCTGATCACGCCCGAAACCGTGCCGGTCAAGGGGGTCTTCCCCAGCCCGATCGGCGTGACGCTGGGCGAGGACGTGCAGGACCGCGCCTGCCCGCTGTTCGTGGGGCGCTATATCCGCGGCGTGACGAACGGCCCGAGCCCGGACTGGTTGCAGCGCCGGCTGCGGGCCATCGGGCTGAGGCCGATCTCGGCGCTGGTGGACATCACCAACTTCCTGACCTTCGACCGGGCGCGGCCGCTGCATGTGTTCGACGCCGGCAAGGTGACGGGCGGCATCCATGTGCGCCTGAGCCGGGCGGGCGAGAGCCTGGCGGCGCTCGACGACAAGACCTATGCGTTCGACGACCAGATGACGCTGATCTGCGACGATGCGGGCGCCTTGGGCATCGGCGGCGTGATGGGGGGGCTCGGCTCGGGCGTGACGGGCGAGACGGTCGACGTGTTCGTCGAGGCCGCCTGTTTCGACCCGGTGCGCACGGCGGCGACCGGGCGCAAGCTCAGGATCAACTCGGACGCGCGCTACCGCTTCGAGCGCGGGATCGACCCGGCCTTCACGCCCGTGGGGATGGAGATCGCGACGCGGCTGATCCTCGATCTGTGCGGCGGCGAGGCGTCCGAGGTGGTGGTGGCGGGCCGCGTGCCCGACACGGCGCGGGCCTATGCGCTCGACCCCGCCCGGGTGATCAGCCTGGTCGGCATGGAGATCCCGCGCGCCGAGCAGGTGCGGATCCTCACCGCGCTGGGCTTCTCGGCCACCGGGCTGGGCGAGCGGCTGGAGGTGTGGGTGCCGTCCTGGCGGCCGGACATCCAGGGCGAGGCGGATCTGGTCGAGGAGATCGCGCGGATCGCCTCGCTGACGAAGCTGCCGGCGCAGCCGCTGCCGCCGGCCACCGCGGGCGTGCCGGTGCCGCAGTTGACGCCGATGCAGCGCCGGGTGGGTGCGGTGCGCCGGGCGCTGGCGGCCGAAGGGCTGAACGAGTGCGTGACCTATTCGTTCGTCTCGGGCGCGCAGGCGGCGCTGTTCGGCGGCGGCGACGTGGCGCGGCGGCTGGACAATCCGATCTCGGCCGACCTGTCGGACATGCGGCCCGACCTGCTGCCGGGGCTCATGGCGGCGGCGGCGCGCAACCAGGCGCGCGGCGCGGGCGAGATCGGGTTGTTCGAGGCGGGCCCGGTGTTCTCGGGCGGCGAGCCGGGCGAGCAGGCGACGGTGGCAGCCGCCCTGCGCGTGGGGGCGACGGCCCCGCGGCACTGGGCGGGCACGCGCCGGCCGGTGG
>JAVVFE010000450.1:0-2315 GCA_032251175.1 Thermohalobaculum sp. | reverse complement strand
CGCCCTGCCCCCGAGCCGGGGCCTCGCACCGCACCGCTGACGACGCGAGGCGCGCAGCACACTCGGGACGGCATGCGCCGGACTCAAGGAAAACTCGCAAGAGCCCGCTCAGCCCGACGACTCCCGCCCCCGATCCCCCGCCGCATCTACCGCCGCCGCCTCGGCCAGCGCGACGCGCGCCGCCAGCCGCAGCGCCAGCGCCGGCTCGGCCGACGCCGCCGGAATCGCCGCGTCATAGGCCGCCCCGATCAGCGCCCGAACCCAGGGCTTGACCACTGCCCGCCCGCCGCCGGGCGCCATGGCGATCGGGCTCCCGGCCGCGAAGGCGCGCTCGGACCACAGCAGCAGACCCTGAAGGCATTGCCCCAGCGCAAGCGCCTGCGCCGGCACCCGCTGCAACTCCGCATCGTAGCGGATCAGCGTGATGCAGAACCGGATCGCGCCGGCCCCGTCGAAGCCGAACAGGCGATACTGGCTGGCCCCCGCCCCGGCCAGCCGCGCTACAAGGTCGGCAAGCTCCGGGATCATCCGCCCCAGGCCCGGCACCTGCGGCAGCTCGGCCCAGTCGCGGCAGAAGAACACCAGGAAATTCGCGCCAAGCTCGGGGTCGGTGCCGGCCAGCCGCAGCCCGCCCAGCCCTGCCACCTCGCCCAGCGCCGCCTCGACGATGCCGATGCCCTCGTCGTTCGTGCCATAGACCAGCGGCGCCAGCGGCCGGCCCCAGCGGGCGAAGCGAAAGCTGCCATCGGCGCGGGTGAACAGCGCCGCGATGCGCGCCGCCGGGTCGGCGGCGGGCGCGCCGGGCGGCAGCGCCTCAGCCATCGCCGTCCCCAAACAGCCCGGCCTGCGCGGCCGCCCGCGGCGGCGTCAGGCCCAGATGCCGCCAGGCGCCCTGCGTCAGCATCCGCCCGCGCGGCGTGCGCGCGACGAGGCCCGCCTGCATCAGGAACGGCTCGATCACCTCCTCGATCGCATCGCGCGCCTCGGACAGCGCGGCGGCCATGGTCTCGACCCCGACCGGCCCGCCGCCGTAATGCTCGGCAATGGTGCCCAGATACCGCCGGTCGGCGCTGTCGAGGCCCAGGTGATCCACCCCCAGCCGCTCCAGCGCCCGGTCGGCCAGCGCGCGCGTCAGCCGCCCCTCGGTCTCGACCAGCGCGAAATCGGCCACCCGGCGCAGCAGCCGCCCGGCGATCCGCGGCGTGCCGCGCGCGCGCCGCGCGATCTCGGCCACGCCGTCGGGCTCGGCCGCCAGCCCCATCAGCCGCGCGGCGCGCCCCACGATCAGCGACAATTCCGCGTGGGTGTAGAACTCCAGCCGCGTCGGAATGCCGAAGCGGTCGCGCAAGGGCGTCGTCAGCAGGCCCAGCCGCGTCGTCGCCCCGATCAGGGTGAAGGGCGATAGGTCGATGCGCACCGTGCGCGCCGCCGGCCCCTCGCCGATCACCAGATCCAGCTCGAAATCCTCCAGCGCCGGATACAGGATCTCCTCGACCACCGGGCTCAGGCGGTGGATCTCGTCGATGAACAGCACGTCGCGCGGTTCCAGGTTGGTCAGCACCGCTGCGAGATCGCCCGCCCTGGCGATCACCGGCCCCGAGGTCATGCGGAAATTCACCCCCAGCTCGCGCGCCACGATCTGCGCCAGCGTGGTCTTGCCCAAGCCCGGCGGGCCATACAGCAACAGGTGGTCCATCGCCTCGCCGCGCCGCCGCGCCGCCTCGATGAACACCCGCAGGTTGGCTCGCGCCTCGGCCTGTCCGGTGAAGTCGTCCAGCGTCTGCGGGCGCAGCGCGCGCGCCTCGGCGTCGAGGTCGGCGGGCTGGGCGGGCGGGCGCAACAGGGGATCGGGATGTGCCATCGGCCCGAGCCTACGCGCCCGGCGCCAGGCGCTTCAAGGCCGCCTTGATCAGCCGCGCGGCATCCGCGCCACCCTCGCCGGAAACCTCGGCCACCGCCCGTGCGGCCTCGCCCCGGTCGTAGCCCAGATTGACCAGCGCCGACAGCGCATCCGCCACCGCGTCAGCATCCGCTTCTCCGGCATCCGCACCTCCGCCCGGGTCGGTGCGCCCGGCCGCGGCGAGCGGGGGCGTCCCGCCCCCCGAGACGGGGCCGGCCACGGCCCGCATTCCCGCCCCCAGCGCCATGATCCCGGGCGCCTTGTCCTTCAGCTCGTTCACCACCCGCGCCGCCAGCTTCGGCCCCACCCCCGGCGCGCGCCGGATCGCGGTCGCGTCGCCCAGCGCCAGCGCCCGGCTGACGCCGTCGGTCCCCAGCGTGCCCAGGATCGCGAGCGACACCTTCGCCCCCACCCC
>JAVVFE010000449.1:0-2318 GCA_032251175.1 Thermohalobaculum sp. | reverse complement strand
ACCCGGCGGAATCCCAGCAGCGCGGCGATGATGACCAGGAACGGCACCGCCACGCGCACGACGAGGCCCGAGCTGACGCCGAGCCCCTGCTCGTCCACCCGCGCGCGGGTCTCAAGGACCGCGCGGGCAGGGGCATCGCGCGGTTGCGCGGGCGGGGATTGAAACCGGGGCGCTGCTGCGGGACAAACGGTGCCGTATCCCCCCAAGGCTGGCCCGATGCCGCGGCCCGGGATCGGGGCCGCGGGGCGCCCGGCGAGGTCCGATATGACACCGATCTTTCTTTATGGCTCGTTGTGCGATGCGCGGCTTCTGGAGGTCGTGCTGGGCCGCCCGCCGACGCCGGACCGCCTGCTGCCGGCACGCGCGCCCGGCCATGCCGCGCTGTGGCATGCCCATGGCGCCTATCCGGTGCTGCGGCCGTCGCCGGGGGCGCTGGCCGAGGGCGTACTGTTCCGCCCGGCAAGCGCCGAGGAGCGCGACCGGCTGGAATTCTATGAATCGGCGGAATACGACCTTGCCGCCATCCATGCGCTGACCGATGACGGGCCGGTCGAGGCGCTGCATTTCCGCGCCCGGGCGGGGGTCGAGGCGTCGGACCGGCCGTGGAGCCTCGCCGCCTGGCAGGCCCTGCACCGCGAGCTTGCGGTCGAGGCCTCGCGCGAGTTCATGGACCATTTCGGGCGCCTGCCGGCGGCCGCCCTCGCGCCGCTGTGGCCGGCGATGCTGACCCGGGCGCGGGCGCGGATCGCGGCCCGCCGGGCGGCGGGCGGGGCGCCGCTGCGGTCCGGCTTCGCGGCCGCGCGCGATGTTGCGTGGCAGGCGCGCCGCCGCGCCTGGACCGGGTATCTGGCGGTCGAGGAGCATGTGCTGCGCCACCGCCGCCACGATGGCGGCTGGACCGGGCCGCTGGCGCGCACCACCGTGAGCTGGGGCGATGCGGTCACCATCCTGCCCTACGATCCGCGCCGCGACCGGGTTCTGCTGCTGGAACAGTTCCGCCCCGGCCCGGCCGCGCGCGGCGACCCCGACCCGTGGTGCATCGAGGTGGTGGCGGGGCGGCTCGACGCCGACGGCGACGCCGAGGCCACCGCCCGGCGCGAGGCGCGCGAGGAGGCGGGGCTGGAGATCGGCCGCATCGTCCGGCTGCCGGGGTATTATCCAACGCCGGGGCTGGCGTCCGAGCGCCTTTCCGCCTTCGTGGGCGAGGCGGACCTGGCCGGCGCGGGCGGGCTGCACGGCCTTGCTGCCGAGGGCGAGGACATCCGCACGCTGGTGCTGGGGCTCGACGCGGCGCTGGATGCGCTCGAGGCGGGTGGGGTCAACACCGGGCCGGCGATGATCGCGCTGCTGTGGCTGGCCCGCCACCGCGGCCGGCTGCGGGCGGCCTGGGCCTGAGCGCGGCACCCGCGGGGGCGGGCGGCAACGTGCCGGCGCACGGACCCCGCCCCGTCCGCCGGAGTGAGCGGCCACCCTGAACGCCTGCGTCCGTCAGGACGCGGGCCCCGCGCGCCCCGCCCGCGGGGTTGAGCGCCGCTGCCATTCCGCTTAAGTGGGAACCCGATGTGGAACGCCGACTTCCCCGGCCGAGGAGTGTGGAACATGCAAGTCTTCAAGGATCTGCCCGACGCCGTGGGCCATACGCCGCTGATCCGCCTGAAGAAGGCGTCCGAGATCACCGGCTGCGAGATCCTGGGCAAGGCCGAATTCCTCAACCCCGGCCAGTCGGTCAAGGACCGGGCGGCGTTGTGGATCATCCGCGATGCGGTGGCGCGCGGGACGCTGAGGCCGGGCGGCACGATCGTCGAGGGGACCGCGGGCAACACCGGTATCGGCCTCGGCCTGGTGGGCGCGGCGATGGGCTTTCGCACGGTGATCGTGATCCCCGACACCCAGAGCCAGGAAAAGAAGGACATGCTGCGTCTGGCCGGCGCCGAGCTGGTCGAGGTGCCGGCGGTGCCCTACCGCAACCCCAACAACTACGTCCACTACGCCCGCCGCCTGGCCGAGGCGCTGGCGCGGACCGAGCCGAACGGCGCCGTCTTCGCCAACCAGTTCGACAACGTCGCCAACCGCCAGGCGCATGTCGACTCGACCGCCCCCGAGATCTGGGAGCAGACCGACGGCAGGGTGGACGGGTTCATCTGCGCCGTGGGTTCGGGCGGCACGCTGGCGGGGGTCGCGATGGGGCTTCAGGCGCGCAACCCGGGCGTGAAGATCGGCCTTGCCGATCCGATGGGCGCGGCGCTCTACGAATACTACCGGAACGGCACGCTGAAGGCCGAGGGCTCGTCGATCTCCGAGGGCATCGGCCAGGGCCG
>JAVVFE010000448.1:0-2364 GCA_032251175.1 Thermohalobaculum sp. | reverse complement strand
TCTCGGCTTTCGCAAGGCGCCGACGCAGGTTGCGATCGTGCGCCCGTCCGGTGTGGCCGAACCCACCCGGGTGGCTGCGGCTCCGGTGCCGGTCGAAAAGCCCGCCGTGGCTCCGACCGGGCTCGCCGCCATCTCGGACGCGCTCTCCAGCGAGGCGGTGGCTGCGACGCGGCCCGCGGCGCCGGTGGCGCTGATCTCCAGCCGCTCGCGCCACGCCCCGGCCCGTGCCGCCGTGCCGCGCATCAAGCCCGGCAGCGGCGGGACGCGGGTCGCCTTCGCAGGCGGCAAGCCGATGCCGGCCGAGCGGCCGGACTGGTCGGTGGCATTGGGCGATTACCACGACGAGGCCGAGGCAGTGGCCATCGCCACCGCGGTCTCGCTCGCCGACATCGATGCGCTGCAGGGCGCCGCGCCCCGCATCCAGGAAGTCAACGGCGCGCGCGGCAAGGTCTATCGGGTGGAAGTGCCCGGCCTCGACCCCCGGTCGGCCGAATCGACCTGCTCGGCGCTGCGCGCCCACGGCGCCACCTGCGCG
The DNA here is from genome assembly GCA_032251175.1 of Thermohalobaculum sp. GTDB lineage: Bacteria > Pseudomonadota > Alphaproteobacteria > Rhodobacterales > Rhodobacteraceae > Thermohalobaculum. The sequence continues at coordinate 1,829 of JAVVFE010000448.1, read as the reverse complement.
ACCGTGCGCCCCTGAGATCCCGGCCGGTCCCCGGCCCACAGGTTCCCTGTCGACTGGCCCCGCCCTCGCGGCGGGGTTTTTCTTTGCACGGCCTGAAAAACCAGATCCGGGGACGGGACACCCGCCGGGAGCCAGGGACGAGTCTCCCGCAGGGAGGGGGTGTGCAATCCGATGACAGGCGCGCGGGCGCCGCGCCTGGGGCGCGCGGTTGCCCGGCTCAGACCACTGTGGCGACGCCCGGCAGTTCCAGCGCCTTGACCATGTCGCGCACCTCCTGCCGGGCGGCGATGTGGCTCATCGTGATGCTGATGGTGCCGCCCTGCTTGAGGTCGAGCAGCGTCAGGCCGTTCAGGAACAGTTCGCGAAAGATCACGCGCTCCGAGAATCCCGGCGCGATGCGAAAGCCGATCCGCTGCGCCAGTTCCTCCATCACCTTGCCCACCGTGCGCTTGTTGCGCGACTCGAGCATCGAGATGCGATTGCGCAGCACCACCCAGTCCATCGGCGGCCGCCCCGCAGCGGCGCGGCGCTGGCGGGCAGACCAGACCATCTCGGCATAGATCGAGGGGCCGGTGACCCGGCCCGACGCCGGATCGACCCGCCCCAGCAGGTCGAAATCCACCAGGCTGTCGTTGATCGGCGTGAGCAGCGTGTCGGCGGCGGCATGGGCCGCCTCGCTCAGCGTGGTGACCGCGCCCGGCGTGTCGATCACGATGAAGTCGCAGGTCTGCGACAGTCGCCCGATCGCCTCGGACAGGGCCGCGCGCTCCTCGTTGGCCGCCTCCTCGCGCAAGGCGGCGCGGCTGGGGGCCACGGCCGCCCGCTCGGGCAGCAGCAGCGATTTGCCCAACCGGGTGCCCAGTGCCTCGCGGTTCTGCAGGTAGCGAAAGAAGCTTTGCTGCCGCTGGTCGAGGTCGATCGCCCCCACCCGGTGGCCCGAGCGCGCAAGGGCGACGAACAGATGCATCGCGGCGGTCGATTTCCCCGCGCCGCCCTTCTCGTTGCCGAGAACGATGACATGCGCCCGTCGGGTCATGCCGCTGCGCGCTCCATCCCGCATCCCTCACACCACAGACGAAAACGCGCCCCGCCAAAGGGGGCGCGCGCTCGGCACGACGCTTGGCCGTCTGCCCGCCCGGGATCCGGGCGGCGGCTCAGAAGCCGAAGCCTTCGAACTTCTTCTTGAAGCGCGAGACGCGCCCGCCGGTGTCCATCAGGCGCTGCGAGCCGCCGGTCCAGGCAGGGTGCACGCTCGGGTCGATGTCCAGCGTCAGGGTGTCGCCGGCCTTGCCCCAGGTGGTGCGCATCTGGACGACCGAGCCGTCGGTCATGGCCACGTTGATGACGTGGTATTCGGGATGGATGTCGGCCTTCATCAACTCGCTCCTCGGGCACCGTCGGGCGTCGCGCCCGGTCTGTCGCGGTCGGCCATGCTGGAACGGGGCGCGCAAGGCCCCGCCGTCCTGTGTCCGGCCGGTGTGGCGCGGCTTATAGTGGAAGCCCGCGAGAGCGACAAGACCCCAAAAGCCCGCCGCGCCTGGCAGGCCGACCGGCGCCGGCCGGGGCGGAAGCGTTTGCTTAACCATCAGGTAGCGTCGCCTTAACCACCCCCGTGCTAGCCCGGTGCCGTGCAGAATGCGTAGGACGAGGTGCGACATGGCCGTGACGACCGATTTCTCTCCCATGTCCGCGCCGCCCGCCCCGGCATTCGACCCGCCCCGCGCCTGCGCGCAGTCGGCGGGGCGCCGCCGCGCTCGCGTCCCGCTCTGTGCCGAGGCGGCAGGCTTTCCCGCGCCGGCGGGCGCCGCCCCCGGCATCGCGCCGCCCGC
>JAVVFE010000447.1:0-2366 GCA_032251175.1 Thermohalobaculum sp. | reverse complement strand
TGGCCGAGATCGCGGCCCTGCCGGTGAGCGCCGAGCCGCCGGTGGCGATCCGCATCGAGGAGGTCTGAGCCGGGCGCAGCCGGGGCATGTGCGACAGGGCGCGGCCGAGCTGGGCGCCGCGCGCGGGGGGTGCGCACCGGACGCGGGAGGCTGAGATCCGTGCAGCCGCGCGCCCGGTTGGTGGTGCGGCGATCCGGGGCCGTGCAGCCGAGGCGCGAAGCCGCGCGGCAGGGCGCCGGGTTGGTGAACGCAGCAGGCTGGGGCCGGGGCTGCCGGGGCGCAGCCGGAGCCCCCTTCCGCGTGCGCGCCCGGTTGGTGGGCGCGGCGATCCGGGGCCGGGGCCGTGCAGCCGGGGCGCGCGCGCGCGCAGCCGCGCGACAGGGCGCCCGCTTGCCAGCGTCCGGGCGCGCGCCTAGACACGGGGGGGTGAGGACAAGAGGGAGCGTGCCGCAGCGGCGCGGATCCCCGCGAGGGAGGAAGACACCGATGAGCGCCGAAACCGCCGCGACGTTTCAGGACCGCATGCTGTCGCTGGGCCTCGCCCGCGTGTCGGAGGCAGCGGCGATCGCCTCGGCGCGGCTGATCGGGCGCGGCGACGAGAAGGCGGCCGATGCCGCCGCGGTGGCGGCGATGCGGTCGGAACTGAACAAGCTGGAGATCCGCGGCACCGTGGTGATCGGCGAGGGCGAGCGCGACGAGGCGCCGATGCTGTTCATCGGCGAGGAGGTCGGCACCGGCACCGGCCCCGAGGTGGACATCGCGCTCGACCCGCTCGAGGGCACGACGCTGACCGCCAAGGCGATGCCCAACGCGCTGACGGTGATCGCGATGGGGCCGCGCGGCTCGATGCTGCACGCGCCCGATGTCTACATGGACAAGCTGGCGATCGGTCCGGGCTTCCCCGAGGGCGTCGTGACCCTCGACATGACCCCGCGCGAGCGGGTCGAGGCGCTGGCCCGCGCCAAGGGCTGCCCGGCGCATGACATCACCGTGTGCATCCTCGAGCGCCCGCGCCATGCCGATCTGATCGCCGGGGTGCGCGAGACCGGCGCCTCGATCCGGCTGATCACCGATGGCGATGTCGCCGGCGTGATCCATTGCGCCGAGCCGGACCAGACCGGCATCGACATGTACATGGGCGCGGGCGGCGCGCCCGAGGGGGTGCTGGCAGCCGCCGCGCTGAAATGCATGGGCGGGCAGATCCTGGGCCGCCTGCTGTTCCGCAACGAGGACGAGATTTCGCGCGCCCGCAAGGCCGGAATCACCGACCTCAACCGGGTCTATGGGCGCGACGACATGGTGCGGGCGGACGTGATCTTTGCCGCCACGGGCGTGACCGACGGCTCGATCCTGAAGGGCGCGCATCGCGACGGGGCCTATCTGGTGACCGACACGATCCTGATGCGCTCGCGCACCGGATCGGTGCGGCGGTTGCAGTATCGCACCCGCAATTTCTGAGCGCGGGCCGCGGGCCGGCGGCAGCGGGGGGCGGTGATGGCGGAGCGGGCGGCGCTGTTCGGGGTCGTCGCCTCGGTCACCGGGCGGCGGTGGCTGGGGCCCGATGCGGCGGTCGAGCGCATGGGCCTGGCCATCGCGCAGGCCGCAGGCGTCCCCGAGATCGTCGGCCGGGTGCTGGCCGCGCGCGGCGTGCTGCCCGAGGACGCGGCCGCCTATCTGGACCCGAAGCTGCGCGACCTGATGCCCGACCCCTCGACGCTGGCGGGCATGGACGCGGCAGCCGAGCGGCTGGTGCGCGCGGTGCGCAGGCGCGAGACGGTGGCGATCTTCGGCGACTATGACGTGGACGGGGCGGCCTCGGCGGCGCTGATGCGGCTGTGGCTGGGCGCGCTGGGGGTCGAGGCCACGGTCTACATTCCCGACCGGATCGACGAGGGCTATGGCCCCAATGTCCCCGCCATGCAGGCGCTGGGGGCGACCCATGACCTGATCGTGTGCGTCGATTGCGGCACGGTCAGTGTCGAGCCGGTCGCCGCCGCCTGCGCCGCCGGGGCCGAGGTGATTGTGGTCGACCACCACCTGCCGGGCGAGGTGCTGCCGCCGGCGCTGGCGGTGGTGAACCCCAACCGGCACGACGACAGTTCGGGGCAGGGGCATCTGTGCGCGGCGGGGGTGGTGTTCCTGCTGCTGGTCGCGGCCAACCGGCTGATCCGCAAGGCGGGCGGGCGCGAGGTGGGGCTGATCGAGATGCTCGACCTGGTGGCGGTGGCCACGGTCGCCGATGTCGCGCCGCTGATCGGGCTGAACCGCGCCTTCGTGCGGCAGGGGCTGGGCGTGCTGGCGCGGCGCGGCCGGCCGGGGCTGGCGGCGCTGGCCGATGTCGCGCGGCTGACGGCGCCGCCGGGGTC
>JAVVFE010000446.1:0-2375 GCA_032251175.1 Thermohalobaculum sp. | reverse complement strand
GGCTGCGCTGCCTCGCGCGCGAAGCGCGCGAGATCGACCCCCATCGGCGCAACCTCGATCCGCGCCGTGCAGGCCGCGCCCAGCGTCTCGCGGAGTTCGACCTCGAGACGGCGGGTGATGGCCACTCCGAATGCTGCACGGCGCCATTTGGCGGCTTGGTCCGGCCCATAATCGTGGAGTGCCCCATGCAACGTCAGGCTGTAGGGGACCCCGGAAAAGCAATGCGCGAAGGCGGTCACGAGTGCGGTGCTTGCGCAGGAGTGGCAATGGATGTGGTCGAGCCGAAGCCGCCGCGCGTGGCCCGCAAGCACCGCCCCGAAAAGCGCGAGCCCGGCGAGGCGTATCTTGCCATGGCCCCGGGCCTCCCGCGCCAGCATAATCGCCTGCCTCCAACCGGCGGCGCCGCTGCCCAGCGCGGCGCCGAGGCCGCGCAGCAGCGCGCCCGCGCCGAGTGGCACGAGATAGGTCGTGCGGGCCTTAGCGTCCGCCGACCAGTCGTGCGACTGGAGCCGGCGGTCGGCCTCGCGGCTCGACAGCAGCACCGGTTCGATACCCAAACGCTTTAGCGCCGCAATCTCGCGCCAGAAAAAGATATGAGTCTGTCCTGGGAACTCAGGCACCAGGTAGCCGAGCCGCACACTCCGATCCGCGTCCCCCATTGTGCGCCCCTATGCCGATGCTCGACGTTCGCGCCGCACGGGCCGCTCGCCGGCATGGATCGCCAGCGTCCGCGGCCCCACGCCGCCGGTGTCGAGATTGCGCGCCATCGTCGTCCCTCCCTGTCGTGACCGGCCCACCCAAGCCCGGCGGGGCGGTCCGCGTCAACCATCCGCACCGCGCCGCGCCGGGGCGCTGGATCGGGCGGCGGCTTTGCGGCTATGCCTGTCGCACGCCATGCAGGAGCGCGCGATGACCACGCCCACCCCCGCCGACTGGATCGGACGCAGCCGCACCGCGACCGACCCGATGCACCCCTGGGCCGCGAACGCGCTGATCGCGACGCTCGAGCTGGACCGCCCGGCGCTGGGGCCGGGCGACGCGCTGCCGCCGTTCTGGCACTGGCTGCATTTCCTCGAGGCCCGGCCGCGGTCCGAGCTGGGCGCCGACGGCCACCCGGCGACCGGGGGCTTCATGCCGGCGGTGCGCCAGCCGCGGCGGATGTGGGCGGGCGGGCGCGTCGCCTTCCACGACCCCCTGCCGCTGGGCGCGCCCGCCACCCGGCGCTCGACCATCGCCGATGTGGCGGAAAAGACCGGGCGGGCGGGCGAGATGACCTTCGTCACCGTCCGCCACGAGATCGCAGGCCGCGCGGGCCTTGCGGTGGTCGAGGAGCAGGACATCGTCTACCGCTTCGACCCCGCCGACGACGACGCGCCCCGCCCGGCACCGCGCGAGGCGCCCGCGGGCGAGGCGGCGCGGCGCGACTGGTCCTGCGGGCCGGTCGAGCTGTTCCGCTATTCGGCGCTGACCTTCAACGGCCACCGCATCCACTACGACGCCGACCACGCCCGCGCGACCGAGGGCTATCCCGGCCTGGTCGTCCACGGGCCGCTGCTGGCGACCCTGCTGCTGGACCTTGCGGGCGCGATGGCGGGCGACGGCGCGATCCGCCGCTTTTCGTTCCGCGCGCTGGCGCCGGTCTTCGCGGGCGAGCCATTCTCGGCCTGCGGCCTGCCCACTGACGGCGGCCTGGCGCTGTGGATCCGCGCGGGCGACGGGCGGCTGGCGATGGAGGCGAGCGTCGGGCTCTGACCGGCCCGGGCGCGCCCGCATCCCGGTTGCGCGCCCCGCGAAGCCGCCGATCCGGGCGGGTCGGACCGCGACCGCCTGATCCTTGCGTCGTCGCGCGCGCGACCCGGAAACCCGGGATCAGCTTTTCCCGGGAACGACCTGGGGCGGGCCGCCGATCAGGCCGGCATGCGCCGGGCGCTCGTAATCCGCGGGCGCCGCGCCCGCGCTGCCGCCGCGCTTGAACTCGTAGCCCGCCAGACCGTCGCGCGCCCACGAGAACACCACGAGGTGGCGGGCAAGCCGCTCGTCGCCCCGCAGGATGTCGACGAAGCCGCGCAGATGGGGCATGTCCTCGGCCCGGATGACCATGCCGACGGCAGTAAGCTCGACCACCGCGTGGCGGCGCGCGCCCAGACCCGCACGCGATGCGCCTGCCCCCGGACCGGCTGCGCCCGACACCGCCACGATGGCGGGCGTGCGCCGGCGGCCGGGTGCGCCCGCGCGGTCATGGGCGGCGCGGATCTCATGGCAGACATCAGTGGGCAACGCGACTTCCATCACACGACTCCGGCAGAGGCTCGACCCAGAGTGCCGTGATTCGTGCAAAATAACAGTGACCACTTTGCCACTGCTGCGTGTCGGCG
>JAVVFE010000445.1:0-2391 GCA_032251175.1 Thermohalobaculum sp. | reverse complement strand
CTCCGATAACCAAACCGCCCGCATATCCCTTCATGCATTCAATTTTCAAAGAGCGGCTCCCGCTTCGGGAGCATCCGGCGCCGTGTCCCCGTGGGGTCTTCGTCGCCGGTGAGCGGGGCTTATATGGAGATTCGAAAAACCGCGCAACACCCATTTTCGAGTTTTTTCGAGCGCCCTGCGGCGCCCCGTTCCGGCCGTTTTTCAGCCGCCCGCGCGGCCTTCCGCACGGGGCTGGGCCGGCCGGCGCGCGGCGCCGCGCATCAGCGCGAGATGCGCCGCGAAGCCGGCGAGAAGCAGTCCCTGCATCACCGCAAGCGTCGGCAGCACCGTCGCGTGCGGGATGAAACCGGCGACCTGGGCCATCGCGCCGCCGCCGAGGAACTGGCAGAACCCCATCAGCCCGGACGCTGCCCCCGGCCGGTCGGGCGCTGCACCCATCGCGCCCACCATGGCGTTCGGCACCGACAGGCCCGCCCCCAGCGACTGCACCATGACGGGCAACATCAGCACCATGGGGTGGACCATCCCCGCCGCGGCGAGCGCGAGCCCGACCGCCACGCCGAGCACGGCGACGACGGCGCCCAGCCTGAGCGCGCGCGCCTCGCCGATGCGCCGCGTCACGCGCCCGCAGGTGAGGTTCGCCACCATGTAGCTGAGCGAGAGCAGGATGAAGTAGACGCCGTAGCCCTTCGGCCCCACGCCATAGGCCTCCTGCATCACGAAGGGGGCCGAGCCGACGAAGAACAGGAAGCTCGCGAACGAGGCGACGCCGTAGACCGCATGGGCCCAGAACGCCCGGCGCCGACCGACCTCGATCAGGCCGCGCCCGACATCGCCGCAGCCGCGGGGCTCGGCCGGGGGCGCGGTCTCGGGCAGGCGCGCGCGGGCGAGGAAGGCGAGCGCCACCGCCAGCGCGGTCACCAGCACGAAGACCGCCCGCCAGCCGAACGCCTCGACCACCAGGCCCGAGATCACGGGTGCGACCATCGGCGCCACGACCATCGCCGCGGTGATCTGGCCGATCACGCCGGCAGCACCCTGCCGGCCATAGACGTCCTGGGCGATGGCCCGACCCAGCACCATGCCGGCGACGGCGCCCGCCGCCTGCATCACCCGCCCGACGACGGCGACGCCCAGATCCGGCGCGAGCCCTGCGACGACCGAGCCGACGGCGGCGAGCCACATCGCCCCGATCACGACCGGCCGGCGCCCCAGCCGGTCGCTGAGCGGCCCCCACACCAGCGTCGCCACAGCCATCGCCGCCAGCGACACCGACAGCAGCATCTGGGCGGCCGCCGCCGACACGGCGAAGTCGCGCGCCACCGCCGGCAGCGCGGGGGCGAGCGCCTGCATCGCGAATGGGCCGATCGCGGTCAGCGCCGCCAGCAGCGCGACCAGGGACAGGTGATTTGGCATGGAACCTCCGGGCCGACAGTCAGGCATCTGGCGCGCGGCCGGCGCAAGACAAACCCGCGCTTGACCCATCCCGCGCCGGGTGGTCTTTCGGGCGCGAGGCGCGCCCTGCCGGCGCGAAGGAGCGCAGATGAACAACGCCTGGATCGTCACCCCGCAGTATTTCGAGCAGCCCGAGCCGCGGCTGGTCGACTACGCCCCGGTCGCGGCGCATCTCAACGGCCCGCATTCGATCGCCGACCGCGAGGCCGAGAGCATGGCGCGGCTGCACCTGCCCATCGCCCGCTTCACCGAGGCCGCGTTGCGCCGGGGCGAGCGGCCGGTGAGCCTGGCCGGCGACTGCTGTGCGGCGGTGCCGGCGCTGGCCGGGATGCAGGCCGCGGAGATCGCGCCCTGGCTGGTCTGGATCGACGCGCATGGCGATTTCAACACGCCCGAGACCTCGCCCTCGCAGTTCCTGGGCGGCATGCCGCTCGCGATGATGGTGGGGCGCGGCCCGCAGTGGATGTGCGAGAGCGTCGGCCTCGCCCCCATCCCCGAGGACCGCGTGATCCTGGTCGATGCCCGCGACCTCGACCCGCTGGAGGCCGAGGCGGTGGCGGGGTCGGGGCTGAGCCATATCGGGATCGGCGCGCTGGCGACGCTGACGCTGGAGGGGCCGGTTCTGGTGCATGTCGACATGGACGTGATCGACGCGCGCGAGGCGCCGGCCTTCAACTACCCGGTCAGGGGCGGGCCGACCGCGACGCAGACGGCGGCGGCGCTCGAGAGCTTTGCCGCGGGGACCGATATCCGCATGATCTCGATCAGCGCCTGGTCGCCCTCGCGCGACCTCGACGGCGCCACGGGCCGGGCCTGCCGCAAGGTCCTGGCGGCGCTGACCGGCGAGTGAGGCCGCGCGCCGGCGTGGCTTTCACGCGTGAAATCATGGTCAAGTTTTTGATTTTAAATAGTTTTCTTGGAATCTTGAAAATTTCG
>JAVVFE010000444.1:0-2448 GCA_032251175.1 Thermohalobaculum sp. | reverse complement strand
AGGTTCATCTGCGTGTCGGGATGGGCCTCGGTCATGCGCTGCGCGGCGATCGGCAGCAGGCTGAAGGCGATCGCCGGCATCGCCGCGACATGGACATGCCGCCGCCGCCGCCCGCCGATGGCGCGGGCGGCCTCGGCGATGTAGTCGAGGCTCTGGAAGGCGCGCTCGACCTCCTTGAACAGCAGCACCGCCTCCTCGGTCGGCACCATGCGGCGGTTGATCCGCTCGAACAGGCGATAGCCGAGGTCTGCCTCGAGATCGGCGATCGAGCGGCTGACGGCGGGCTGCGAGCGGCCGAGCGCGGCCGATGCCTCGGTCACGCTGCCCGCCACCATGACGGCACGGAAGGCGGTGAGCTTGCGGAAGTTCATGCGCTGTCTCCCATGCGCAGACCTATAACTTTTCCGCATGCAATCGCGCAAGGATTGCATTTGAGGGGCAACATTCCACCATGCTACCCACGGTGGAATGAGAGATGGTTCCGCTGTGCAGGACGTGGTCGTGGTGGGCGGCGGGCTGGTTGGCCTTGCCGCTGCCTATGGGCTCGCACGCCGCGGCCGCGCGGTCGCGCTGATCGCCGAGGGCGACGAGGCGCGCCCCGCCTCGGTCGGCAATTTCGGCCTCGTCTGGGTGCAGAGCAAGGGGCAGGGGATGCCCGCCTATACCGCCTGGACCGCGCGTTCGGCGATGCTCTGGCCCGACTTCGCCGCGCGCCTTGCGGCGGAGACCGGGATCGACGTGGGGCATCGCTGCCCGGGCGGGCTGCACCTCTGCCTCGGCGAGGCCGAGTTGGAGGCCCGCGCCCGCTTCGTCGCCCAGATGAGCAACCAGATGGGCGCGGCCGGCGTGCGGGTCGAGATGCTCGACCGCGCGCAGGTGCGCGAGATCGCGCCAGCGGTGGGCGATGCGGTCACCGGCGCCTCGTGGTGCGCGATGGACGGCGACGCCGACCCCTTCCGGCTGGCGCGCGCGCTGAATGATGCCGCCCGCGCGCGGGGGATGCGGCGGATCGGCGGCGCCGGCGTCGCCGCGATCCGGCCCGACGGTGCGGGCTACCGGCTCGCACTGCGCGACGGCACCGCGATCCGGGCCGCCCGCGTCGTGCTGGCGGCGGGACTTGGCAACGCGGCGCTCGCGGCCAGCCTCGGCAAGCCCTTCCCGGTGCGGCCGCAACGCGGGCAGATCCTGGTGACCGGGCGGCTGCCGCGCTTTCTCGACCTGCCCACCACCCAGGTTCGCCAGACCGCCGAGGGCTCGGTGCTGCTCGGCGACAGCAAGGAGGATGTGGGCTTCGACCACGGCACCACGATGGCGGTTGGTGCGGGCATCGCCGCCCGCGCGGTCGCGGCCTTCCCGGTGCTGGTGGGCGCGCGGGTGGTGCGGACCTGGGGTGCGCTGAGGGTGATGTCGCCCGACGGCTTCCCGATCTACCAGACCTGGCCCGACCTGCCGGGCGTCTGGGCGCTGGCCTGCCACAGCGGGGTGACGCTGGCGGCGGCCCATGCCGGGCCGCTGGCCGATGCCATCGACGGCGCCGCTGCGCCGCCCGAGATCGCACAGTTCACGACGGAGAGGTTCGATGTTCCGACGGCTCTCGCCGGCTGAGGCGGGCGGTGCGCCCGTCACCTTCCGCTTCGAGGGCCGCGAGATCGCGGCCCGCGCGGGCGAGAGCGTGGCCGCGGCCCTTCTGGCGGCGGGCGAGGCCGTGTTCCGCGCATCCCCGGTTTCCGGCGCCCCGCGCGGCCCGTTCTGCATGATGGGCGCCTGCTTCGACTGCCTCGTCGTCATCGACGGCATGCCCGGCTGCCAGGCCTGCATGACCACAGTGCGCCCCGGCATGGAGGTGAAGCGTGACCGGGTCGCGGAGGGGGTGCAATGACCGCCGCGCCCGCGGCGCCGGTGTTCGACCTCGCCATCGTCGGCGCAGGCCCCGCCGGCATGGCCGCGGCGGTCGAGGCGGCGGCGCGCGGCCTTGCGGCGGTGGTGCTCGACGAGCAGCCCGCCCCGGGCGGGCAGGTCTGGCGCAACATCGAGGCGGCGGCAGGGCGCGCATCCCTCGGCGCCTCCTACGCCAGGGGCGCGGCCCATGCCGCCGCCTTCCGCGCCGCGGCGGCCGACTACCGCCCCGGCGCGCTGGTCTGGCATGTCGAGACCGCGCCCGGCGAACCCGCGCGGCTGTGGCTGATGCAGGGCGAGCGGGTGGCACAGCTTCGCGCGCGGCGCGTGCTGATCGCCCCCGGCGCGACCGAGCGCCCGGTGCCCGTGCCCGGCTGGACCCTGCCGGGCGTCATGACGGTGGGCGCGCTGCAGACGCTGCTGAAGGGTGCGGGGGTGGTGCCGTCCGTGCCGGTGGTGCTGGCCGGGAACGGGCCGCTCCTCTTCCTCACGGCGGTGCAGCTTGCGACAGCGGGCGCGCGGATCGAGGCGGTGCTCTGGACCGCGCCCCCG
>JAVVFE010000443.1:0-2449 GCA_032251175.1 Thermohalobaculum sp. | reverse complement strand
CCTGCTTTCGACCGGGGCGCGTCCGCTGACCTGGCGGCAGGCCGCCGATGCCGCGCTGATCGGCGCGCTGATCCACGGCGTCTACCTGGGCTGCGTGTTCTCGGCGATCGCGCTGGGGGTCGAGGCCGGCATGGCGGCGCTGATCGTCGGCCTGCAGCCGATCGCCACCGCGCTGATCGCGCGCCGGGTGCTGGGCGAGCGGCTGTCGGCGCTGCAATGGGCGGGCATGGCGGTGGGCGTGGCCGGCGTGGCGCTGGTGGTCGCGCGCAAGCTCGGCGACGGCGTGGGCGACTGGCGCGGCGTCGGGCTCTGCGCGGTCGCGCTGGTCGCGATCGCCGCCGCCTCGGTGCTGCAGAAGACCCGCGCCGCCGACCACCCGATGCGGGCCGCCACGCTGGTGCAGTTCGTGGCGGCGTTCGGTGTCACCGCGCCGCTCGCGCTGGTGCTCGAGACCAACCGGATCGACTGGGCGGGCGAGTTCGTCTTCGCGCTGGGCTGGCTGGTGCTGGTGCTGTCGGTGGGGGCGGTGATGCTGCTCTATGTGCTGATCCGGCGCGGCGGCGCCTCGAATGTCGCCAGCCTGTTCTTCCTGGTGCCGGCCTCGACCGCGCTGATCGCCTGGCCGGTGTTCGGCGAGACGCTCACGGTGGTCGAGCTGGGCGGCGTGGCGGCGACCGCGCTGGGGGTGCTGATGGTGAACCGCCCCGGCCTGTTCCGGCGCGGCGCGCGCTGAGCCGGGGGTCGGGCTGCGCCGCGCGCTCCGGCCGGCGCGGACGTCCGCTGGCCATGCGCTTCAGCCGGCCGCGCGCTCAGCCGGCCAGGCCGCGCGCCTTCAGGACCCGCTCGACCTCGGCCGCGATCTCCTCGGACGGAAAGCCGCGGCGGAACAGCCCGGCGACGCCGTCGGGCATCATGAAATAGGTGAAGCCGGTGTGGTTCATCAGGTAGCCGGCGGCCGAGTCCGCGACATCGACGCGCGCGAAATAGACCTTGTAGGCATCGGCCGCGGCCTTGATCGCGGCCACCTCGCCGGTCAGCCCGATCATCTTCGGGTGCATCGCCTCGACATAGGGGGCCAGCGCCTCGGGCGTGTCGCGCTCGGGGTCGATGGTGACGAAGACGGGGGTGACCGCGATGCCCTTCGCCTCCAGCAGGTCCACCGCATCGGCCATCAGCTGCACGTCGATCGGGCAGATGTCGGGGCAGAACGTGTAGCCGAAATAGACCAGCGTGGGTCCGGTGATCACGTCCCGGTCGGTCACCGGCACGCCGTCGTGGCGGATCAGCGCGAACGGCCCGCCGATCTCGGCGCCCGCCACGTTCACCGCCGCCGGCGACACCGGGCCGTCGTTGCGCGGGGCGAAGGCAAAGAAGGCGGCGGTCGCGACCACCGCCACCATCACGACGCCTGCGACCATGATCATCGCCCGCTGCATCTGCATGATCCTTTTCTGATCCGGCCCCGTTCCGACCCGGCCCCGTTCGGGCCCTCGCCCGACTCGGGTTGCCCCCTAGGAAGCCCCTGCGGCGGCCGATTGCAACCCCGCGCGGCACGGTGGCGCAGGCGCGCGACGCGGGCGCTTCCCAAGGCCCGCGCTTGCGGCGATAGTCGGCGCCATGACCGATACGGCGCGCAGCTATCTGTTCGACATGCGGGTGCGGGGCGACTGGGTGCGCCTGCGCACGCTGGTGGTGCTGCGCTGGGTCGCGGTGATCGGGCAGAGCATGGCGGTGCTGATCGCTTCGCAGCTTCTCGGCTTCCAATTGCCGCTCGCCTATTGCGCGCTGCTGATCTCGGCCTCGGTGATGGTCAACCTGGTCGCGATCACGATGTTCCCGGTCGAGACCCGGCTCAGCGAGCGCGGCACCTGGGCGTCGCTGTGCTTCGACCTGGTGCAGCTCGTCGGGCTGCTGATGGTGACGGGCGGGCTCAACAACCCCTTCGCGCTCTTGATCCTCGCGCCGGTGACGATCTCGGCCACCGCGCTCAGGCTGCAATCGACGCTGTTCCTCGGCATCATGGCGATGGGCTTCGTGACGCTGATGTCGACGATCCACCTGCCGCTGATCCAGGCTGATGGGGCGGCGCTCGCGGTGCCCGAGCTGTTTCGCAGCGGCATCTCGGCGGCGCTGGCGATCGGGGTGGTGTTCCTCTCGCTCTATGCCCGGCGCGTCACGGTCGAGGGCTATGCCATGAGCCAGGCGCTCAATGCCACGCAGGTGGCGCTGGCGCGCGAGCAGCGGCTGGCGGCGATCGGCGGGCTTGCGGCGGCGGCGGCGCACGAGCTCGGCACGCCGCTTGCCACCATCAAGCTGGTCGCGGGCGAGCTGGTGCGCGACCTGGCCGCCAGCCCCGAACTGGCCGAGGACGCCCGCCTGATCCGCTCCGAGGCCGAACGCTGCGGCGGCATCATGGCCGATCTGGCCCGCTCGGGCCGCGATGACAGCC
>JAVVFE010000442.1:0-2451 GCA_032251175.1 Thermohalobaculum sp. | reverse complement strand
CTTCCGCGACGCCTTCCCGGCGCAGATGGCGCTGTTCGACGCCGCCGCCCGCGCGGTGATGGCGCTGGACGAGCCCGAGGAGCAGAACCCGCTGGCCGCCCGCTTTCGGACGGAACGCGCGCGGCTGGCGGCCGAGGGCATGCCCGAGGAAGAGGCTGCAAGCCGCGCGGGATACAGGGTTTTCGGCTCCAAGCCCGGCGCCTATGGCGCGGGGCTGCAGGCGATGCTGGACGAGCGGCTGTGGGAACGGCGCGCCGACCTTGCCGACAGCTACGTCAACTGGGGCGGCTACGCCTATGCCGCCGAGGCCGAGGGGGTGCGTGCGCGCGACGCTTTCGAGGCGCGATTGGGCGCGGCCCAGGCAGTGGTGCAGAACCAGGACAACCGCGAGCACGATCTGCTTGATTCCGACGATTATTACCAGTTCGAGGGCGGCGCCGCCGCAGCCGTCGAGCACCTGTCGGGTAAGGCGCCCACGATCTATCACAACGACCACTCGCGACCCGAACGCCCGGTGATCCGCACGCTCGAGGACGAGATCGGCCGCGTCGTGCGCTCGCGCGTGGTCAACCCCAAATGGCTCGCGGGGGTGCAGCGGCACGGCTACAAGGGCGCCTTCGAGATCGCGGCGACGGTGGACTACCTGTTCGCCTTCGCCGCCACGACGCATGCGGTGAAAAGCCACCATTTCGACCTGGTCCACGAGGCGGTGATCGAGGACGCGGCCGTGCGCGACTTCATCGCCGAGGCGAACCCCGCGGCGCTGCGCGAGATCGCGGCGAAGCTGGCCGAGGCGGCCGAACGCGGCCTGTGGCAGCCGCGCTCGAATTCGGCGCTGGCGGGGCTTGCCGAGATCGCCCGGACATGACGCCGATCCGCCTCGCCGCCGACTGGCCGCACTGGGAGGCGCTGCGCCGCCTGATCCTCGACGCCTTCGCGATCATGGAGGGGCGGATCGACCCGCCCTCGTCGGCGCACCGGCTGACCGCAGACAGCATGGCCGGGCAGGCCCGCACCGGCGAGGTCTGGGCGATCATCGAGAGCGAGGCGCCTATCGCCTGCATGTTCCTGACGCCGCGCCCGGACGCGATGTATCTGGGCAAGGTCGCGGTCAGGCCCGACCGGCAGGGGCTGGGGCTGGGGCGGCAGCTCGCGGCACTGGCCGAGGCGCGGGCGCGGGCGCTGGGCCTGCCGGCGCTGGAACTGCAATCGCGCATCGAGATGACCGAGATCCACGCGATCTATGCGCGGCTGGGCTTCGTGCGGACTGGCGCGACCGCGCACCCCGGCTATGATCGGCCCACCAGCGTCACCATGCGCAAGGAGCTTCGCGACACACCATGACCGACACGCCCGAGACGCCCGCCACCCCCGACGATCTGGCCCGCCACGCCACCAAGATGGCGAAGAAAAAGGCCGCGCGCGACAAGATCATGGCCTCGAAATCGGGCGAGAAGGGCCTGATCATCGTCCACACCGGCAAGGGCAAGGGCAAGTCGACGGCCGCCTTCGGCATGATCTTCCGCTGCATCGCCCATGGCTTTCCCTGCGCCGTGGTGCAGTTCATCAAGGGCGGCATGGAGACCGGCGAGCGCAACCTGATCACCACGCATTTCTCGGGCCTCTGCGCGTTCCACACCATGGGCGAGGGCTTCACCTGGGAGACGCAGGACAAGGCGCGCGACATCGCCATGGCCCGCGCCGCCTGGGAGCAGGCGAAGGCGCTGATCCGCGACCCCCGCCACCGCATGGTGCTGCTGGACGAGATCAACATCGCGCTGCGCTATGACTACCTCGACACCGCCGAGGTGGTGGCGTTCCTCAAGGCCGAGAAGCCCGCGATGACGCATGTGGTGCTGACCGGGCGCAACGCGCCCGAGGCGCTGATCGTGGCGGCCGACCTCGTGACCGAGATGGAGCTGGTCAAGCACCCCTTCCGCGAACAGGGCATCAAGGCGCAGATCGGCGTCGAGTGGTAGGGCGCGCGCTCAGGCGGGCGCCGCCTCGGCCGGGCGCGGGCCGCCGCTCAGCACGCGCAGCGCGTTGAGGATGACGGCGACGTCGATCGCCTCCTGCAGCAGCGCGCCCTGCACCGGCGTGATGTGGCCAAGGGCGGCAGCGATCATCCCCGCGAGCGACAGGCAGATCCCCGCCGCCACGCTTTGCAGCGCGATGGCGCGGGCGCGCCGGGCGATCGCGATGCCCGGCAGCACGCGGTCCAGCCGGTCGACCAGCAGCACCATGTCGGCCGCCTCGGCCGAGGCGGCGGTGCCGCGCGCGCCCATCGCCACGCCGATGTCGGCGGCGGCGAGCGCGGGCGCATCGTTCACCCCGTCGCCGATCATCATCACCGGGCCCGCCTTGCGCTCGGTGACGACGACCAGAACCTTCTGGTCGGGGGTGAGGTCCGAGCGGACCGCGTCGAAGTCGAGCCCCGCGGTCACCGCATCG
>JAVVFE010000441.1:0-2455 GCA_032251175.1 Thermohalobaculum sp. | reverse complement strand
CAGATCGTCGCGCTCGCCCATGCATTCGACGGCAGCCTGCCGCTGGACCGGACCGAGAGCGAGGCGCTGGCGGGACGCGCGATCGCCGGCCTGCGGCGCGCGGCGGACGATCTGGCCGAAGTCGGCGGGCGGGTCGGCATCGTGCAGGAGCGCATCGCCGTGGTCAAGGCCCGCAACACCGCCGAGGAGGCGGGGCTCACCATCGCCTTCAACGAACTCACCCAGGGCGATCCCTTCGCCGCCGCTGTCCGCTTCAACGCGGTCGAAGGGCAGATCGAAACCCTGTTCGCAACCACCGCGCGCTTGTCGGGCGTCTCGCTCGGCGCCTTCCTGCGCTGACATCACGGACGGACAGCAGAATGCTCCTTCGTCTCATCCTCCTGGTTGCGACCGCGCTGCTGCCGCTGGCGGCGCAGGCGGGGCCGCGGATTAAGGACCTCGTCGAGATCGAGGGCGTGCGCGGCAACGACCTGGTGGGCTACGGCCTGATCGTCGGCCTGAACGGCACCGGCGACAGCATCCGCAACGCCCCCTTCACCGAGGAGGCGCTCGCGAACCTGCTGGAACGGCTGGGCGTCAATGTCAGCGGCGAGGATTTCCGCTCGCGCAATGTCGCCGCGGTGATCGTGACCGCGACACTGCCGCCCTTTGCCCGCACCGGCGCGCGGATCGACGCCACCGTCTCGGCGATCGGCGATGCGAAAAGCCTGCTGGGCGGCACGCTAGTGATGACCCCGCTGAACGCCGCCGACGGCAATATCTACGCGGTCGCCCAGGGACCGATCCTGGCCGGCGGCATCGCGGCCGAGGGCGAGGCGGCCTCGACCCAGATCGGCGTGCCGACCGCCGGCTCGCTGCCCGCCGGCGCACGGGTCGAGCGCGAGGTCGGGTTCGATTTCAGCGACATGTCGCGCATCCGCCTGGCGCTGCGCGAGCCCGATTTCACCACCGCCGGCCGGATCGAGGCGGCGATCAACGGCGAGCTTCGCGGCCCGGTCGCGCGCATGAACGACAGCGGCACCGTCGATCTGGACGTCGCCGTGGCCGGCCTGTCACCCGCGCGCCTGATCAGCCTGATCGAGAGCCTGCCGGTCGCACCCTCGCGCAAGGCGCGCGTCGTGATCGACCAGCGATCGGGCACCATCGTGCTCGGTGCCGATGTGCGGATCAGCCGGGTCGCGGTGGCCCAGGGAAACCTGACCATCCGTGTGACCGAAACGCCGATCGCCGTGCAGCCCAACCCCTTCGCGGCGGGCGAGACCATCGCCCTGCCCCGCACCGATGTCGAAATCGATCAGGAGGCCGGCAACCGGCTGGGTGTCGTCGATGAAAACGTGACGCTCGCCGACCTGGTGGACGGGCTGAATGCGCTGGGCGTCGGGCCGCGGGACATGATCGACATCCTGAAATCCATCCATGCGGCCGGCGCGCTGCATGCCGAACTGGTGGTGCAATAGGCCGCGCGATCGCCTGCCCCGGATGCGGCTGTGGCGTGCGCGGCGGGCATGAGGGCAGCGCAGCGGGGACGAGACCGGCGCCGGTGCGCATGGCCCGCGCATGACGTGGCGGCCCGTCGTACGGCACGGGCTGCGTGCCGGCGCGGATGTCTGCGCGGTCGTCGGCAGCGGAGATGCCGCCGCGGTCGCCGACGGGAGCGGTTGCGCCACGGCCAGCTGGGAAGGGTATGCCCGGGCCGCGACGCGATGCGCCTGCGCGGAGCGCGGTGCGGGTCCACAGCCAGCCTGTCAACGGCGGAGCAAAATCCGGCCACTTGGCGGAGCAAAAGTCGGCCACTTGAGGGCGTCTGGGACTGAGGTCTGGAAAGCGCTCCGCGCCCCGGCGGCAGCGCTCTTCACATAGCTGGCGGCAGCCGGGGCGCTATGGCCCGTGAGGGCCAATCCTGGGCGTGGGATCAGTTGATGATGGCGTCCTTGCGGGTGCGGCTCTGCGCGAGCCGATAGCTGTCGCCGTTCATTTCGAGGATGTGGACGTGATGGGTGAGACGGTCGAGCAGCGCACCGGTCAGCCGCTCGGAGCCGAATGTCTCGGTCCATTCGTCGAAGGGCAGATTGCTGGTGATCAGCGTGGCGCCGCGCTCGTAGCGTTGCGAGATCTGCTCGAACAACAGCTCGGCGCCGGTCTTGCTCAGGGGCACGAAGCCCAGTTCGTCGATGATCAGGAGCTCGCATCCCGCCATCAGCTTCTGCAGGCGCAGGAGGCGCCGCTCGTCGCGGGCCTCCATCAGTTCATGAACCAGGGCCGCGGCGGTGCTGAAGCCGACGGACAGGCCCCTCTGACAGGCGGCAAGCCCGAGCCCCAGGGCGACATGCGTCTTGCCAGTGCCGCTCGGGCCGAGCGCGATGACGTTCTCGCGCCGCTCGATCCATTCACTGCCGGCGAGTTCCAGCACTTGCATCTTGTTGAGCTTCGGGATCGCCTTGAAGTCGAAGCTGTC
>JAVVFE010000440.1:0-2459 GCA_032251175.1 Thermohalobaculum sp. | reverse complement strand
CCCGCTCGAGCGTGAGCAGGACGAAGAAGGTAAGCGGCAGGTCGAGCCCGGCGCCCGGTGCGTCCTTGATCGCCGCCGTCCCCAGCGCCGGGTTGCCGAAGATCACCACCTGATTCGCCGGGATGTCGACCCCCACGGACTTTGCGCCGCCCGCGTGGTCGATGCGGGCAAACACCTTGGCGCCCGCCGCCTCGACGGCGGCGACCAGGCGGTCGGCGGTCTCGGCCACGGGATGCGGGCTTGGCACGCGCACCAGTTCGGCGGCGCGCACCGGCATGGCGGCGAGGAGTGCGAGGGCGGCGCCGGCGGCGAGGCGGCGGAAGGCGA
Organism: Thermohalobaculum sp.; assembly: GCA_032251175.1. Classification (GTDB taxonomy): domain Bacteria; phylum Pseudomonadota; class Alphaproteobacteria; order Rhodobacterales; family Rhodobacteraceae; genus Thermohalobaculum. The sequence continues at coordinate 2,132 of JAVVFE010000440.1, read as the reverse complement.
TGGTCGGCATGGCAGGCTCCCTGGGCTGTCGTCGAGTCGGGCCCAAGGATAGCGTGTCGGCCGGCGCCGGCATACATGAACCACACCTGCGACGCGGGAAACATGGCGCCGTGCGCAGTCCTGCAGCCCGGGATGCAAAAGGGCCGGTTCCCCGGCCCCTGGCATCGCGTCTCTCAGTGGTAATCGGGAGCGAGCCTCGTGATCTCGTCTTTCACGTAGAGCTTCTGGCGCTTGAGCGTGGCGATCGTCAGCGGATCGGATCCGGGGCGGCGCTGCTCGTCCTCAATCTGTTTTTCGAGCGCCTGATGCTTCTGCCGGAGTTGGTCGAGATGTGAGGTGAGACTCATATCCGTCCTCCTGTTGCCATGGTGACCCCCCAACTACAGCAGGATTCGCGGCCGCTGTCACGATTCTGTCGAGAACGAAAATCTCACAGCGGGTTATCCCCGGATTCACCCGGTTACCCACAGGCGCCTGTGGACGACTCAGCCGGCCGGCAGGGCGCGCTCGACCAGGCCCGACCAGAACGCGACGCCCGCGGGCGCCGCCTCGTCCGAGAAGTCGTAGGCCGGGTGGTGCAGCGGCGCGCTGTCGCCATTGCCGATCAGCACGAAGCAGCCCGGCACCTCGCGGCTGAGGAAAGCGAAATCCTCGCCGCCCATCGTCCTGGGGTGGCCGCGCGTGACGCGCGCATCGCCGAAGATGTCGCGCAGCACGGCCTCGGTGAAGTCGGTCGCGGCCGGGTCGTTGATCGTGGTGGGATAGGGCACCGCGCCGCGCTCCAGCGCGATGGCGACGCCGAAGGCGCGCCCGATCTCGGCGCAGATGCGGTCCATCTCGGCATGGATCAGCTTTTGCACCTCGTCCGAGAAGGTGCGCGTCGTGCCCATCAGCATGGCGGATTCGGGGATGACGTTGTGGGTCGATCCGGCATGGAACTGGGTGATCGAGATCACCGCGGGCTCGAGCGGGTCGACCACGCGGCTGACGATCGATTGCAGCGCCGAGACCAGCGCCGCGCCCGCCACGATCGGGTCGCGCGCCAGATGCGGCTTGGCGGCGTGGCCGCCCTTGCCGGTGATGGTGATGGTGAATTCGTCGGCGGCGGCCAGCACCGGCCCCTCCTGCACCGCGAAATGGCCGGCGGGCGTCCCGGGCCAGTTGTGCATGCCGAACACGCTGCTGACCGGGAAGCGGCGCATCAGCCCGTCGTCGAGCATCGCCTTGGCGCCGGCGCCGCCCTCCTCGGCCGGCTGGAAGCAGAAATAGACCGTGCCCGCGAAATTGCGTGTCGCTGCCAGATGCCGGGCCGCGCCCAGCAGCATGGTGGTATGGCCGTCATGGCCGCAGGCATGCATCTTGCCGGGCTCGAGGCTTTCATGCGCGACGCCGCTGGCCTCGTGGATCGGCAGGGCATCCATGTCGGCGCGCAGCATGATGGCGAGGCCGCCCGGGCCGCCGCGGCCGTGCAGCACGCCGACCACGCCGGTCACGCCGATGCCGGTTTCCACCCGGTCGAGCCCGAAGTCGCGCAGCAGCGAGGCGACCTTCCCGGCGGTGCGCTGCTCGTGATAGCCGAGTTCCGGGTGGCGGTGGAAATCCTGCCGCCATTCGGCCAGATCGGGCGCCATGGCGGCGATGGAATTCGCGATCGGCTTCATGGCTGCGGTCACGGGGTGGTCTCCTCGACATCGATGGCACAGCCGTCGCGCAGGATGGCGCGGGCACGCGGGGTGAAATCGTCCTGGTCGGCAACATGCGCCGGGCCTTCGTGCAGGACAAGGGGTGCGCACAGCCGGAACGGCGTGCGCACCCCCTTGCGCGCCCGCACGATCACCCGCCCGGCATCGCGCCCCTCGCGCGCAGCCAGCGGCAGCACCTCGACCGCCCCCGCCCCGCCCGACAGCGCCGCGAGGATCGCCGGCAGCCGCTCGGCGCGGTGGATGATGGCGATGCGCCCGCGCGGCCGGGCCCGCGCCAGCGCCGCGGCGATCCAGACCTCGAGCCCCGCCTCGCCCTCGCGATGCGCCCGGTCGCGGGCGGCGACCGGCGAGGCCGGGCCGCTCGCGGCGTGGTAGGGCGGGTTCAGGATCACATGGTCGAAGCATTGCGCCCGCAGCGCGGCAGGGGGC
>JAVVFE010000439.1:0-2465 GCA_032251175.1 Thermohalobaculum sp. | reverse complement strand
CATGTGGTTCTTGGCGCCGCCGAAGCACTGCACCCGCTTGCCCGCCGCGGTGCCGCGCGAATAGACGTAATGCGCGATCGGGGTCGAGCCGACGAAGCCCACCGCCTGGATGTCGGTGTCGTCGAGGATGGCGTCCACCGCCACCTTGTCGCCGTTCACGACGTTCAGGATCCCCGCTGGCGCGCCGGCTTCCAGCATCAGTTCGGCCAGCATCAGCGGCACCGAGGGGTCGCGCTCGCTGGGCTTGAGGATGAAGGCATTGCCGCACACGATCGCCGGGCAGAACTTCCACATCGGGATCATGGCCGGGAAGTTGAACGGCGTGATGCCGGCAGCCACGCCCAGCGCCTGGCGCATCGAATACATGTCGATGCCGGGGCCGGCGCCGTCGGTGTATTCGCCCTTCAGGAGGTGCGGCGCGCCGATGCAGAACTCGGCCACCTCGAGCCCGCGCTGCACGTCGCCGCGCGCGTCGGGGATGGTCTTGCCGTGCTCGCGCGACAGCGCCTCGGCCAGCTTGTCCATGTCGCGGTGCAGAAGCTGCACGAACTTCATCATCACGCGCGCGCGCTTCTGCGGGTTCTGCGCGGCCCAGGCCGGCTGGGCGGCCAGCGCGTTCTCGACCGCGGCGCGCACCTCGGCCTGCGAGGCCAGCGGCACCCTGGCCTGAACCTCGCCGGTGGCGGGGTTGAACACGTCGGCGAAGCGGCCCGAGGTCCCCTTCACATGCTTGCCGCCGATGAAATGGGTGAGTTCGGTGGTCATCTCGCGTCTCCCTTGGTCGGGCGCTGCCCGTGATGTTCTGGCCCGCGCGGCGCGCGACCCGGCGCGGCGTCAGCCCCCGTTTTCGCGGTTTCGGGGGCGAGGTCAAGCGCAGCCTCGACGCACCCCGCGTCACGCCCGTTTGATGTCACGCCCGGCGCGCTGCGCATAGTGCCACGCGAGTGTGGCGAGCCGGTCCACGTCCGCGCCCATGCCGAGCGCCTCGGGCGAGGCGGCATTGCCTTGCAGGCCGCGGTGGTAGACCCCCTGAAGGATCGCCGCCAACCGCCAGATGTTGTAGGCCAGCAGGAGGTCGAGATGCTCGACCCCCGCCCTTCCCGTCAGCTCGGCATAGCGCGCGACCATCGCCTCCATCGCCGGGATGCCGAGCGCGCCGAGGTCGAGATCGGCCATGCCGTAGCGCAGTCCGCCGGGAAACACCCAGGTCATCAGGAAATAGCCCAGATCCGCCAATGGGTGGCCCAGCGTCGACAGCTCCCAGTCCAGCACCGCGATCACCTCGGCGCGCTCGGGATGCAGCATCACGTTGTCGAGCCGGAAGTCGCCATGCACCAGGCAGGTCTCGTCGGGCACGCGCGCCACCGCGCCGGGCAGCCACGCGGAAAGCCGCTCCATCGCCTCGATCCGGGCAGTTGCGGAGGCGCGATACTGGTCGGACCAGCGCCGCACCTGCCGCGCCAGATACCCGCCCGGTCGGCCGAAATCGGCCAGCCCCGCCGCGCTGGTGTCGACACGGTGGATGGCCGCCAGCGCCCCCAGCACAGCCTCGTAGGTCGCCCGCCGCTGGGCCGGCGTCATCCCCGGCAGGCCGGTGTCGAACAGCACCCGGCCGTCGAGATGCGCCATCACATAGAACTCGGTGCCGATCACCGCGCGGTCGTCGCACAGCGCGATCATCTGCGGCACCGGCACCCCCTGCCCCGCCACCGCCTGCATGACGCGATATTCGCGGTCGATGGCGTGGGCCGAGGGCAGCAGCGCGCCCGGCGGCTTGCGGCGCAGCACATGGCGCGTACCGGCGGCGTCGGTCAGCAGGTAGGTGGGGTTCGACTGGCCGCCGCTGAACTGGCGCAGGGTGAGGGGGGGCGCGAAGCCGTCGATCACGCCCGCCAGATAGCCTTCGAGCGGGCCCGTGTCGAAGCCAAGCCTGACCTCGCCCGCCGTCATGGCGACCGCCTCGCGCCACGCGCCGGACGACCTGCGATCGGGGCGATCGCGGCCATCTTCCGCAACCTGGTCGCCACGCCAGCGCCCGCGGCCCGGCCCACGCGGGATGCCGAGATCACCCCGAGCGGCAGGGCGCTCACCGGAACAGGCCCCGGATCAGCGAGCGCACCACGCTGCGCCCAAGCTGCGAGCCGGCGGCGCGGACGGCGGATTTCACCAGCGCCTCGGCCGTGGTGTCCGAGCGCGAGGACCGCGACCGCGTCGCCGGGCGCCCGCCGCCCCAGGGAGTGCCCTGGCGGTAGCCGTCGGGGTCGCGGGCCTCGTCGGCACGCAGGCGCGCGTCAGTGGCGGCATCGGCGGCGGCGGCCTCGTCGGCGGCGCGCTTCTCGGCGCGGGCGCGCAGGAGTTCATAGGCGGACTCGCGATCGACCGCGCGGTCGTAGATGCCGGCGACCGGCGAGGCGCGCATCACCGCCGCGCGCGTCGCCTCGGCGCAGGGGCCCAGGCGCGACGAG
>JAVVFE010000438.1:0-2472 GCA_032251175.1 Thermohalobaculum sp. | reverse complement strand
CTGATAGCGCGGCCCGGCCTCGCGCGGGAAGGCGATGACCGGCAGGTCGGGGTGGCGGGCCTTCAGCGCGGCGATGATGCGCCGCGCGGGGGCCACGGCGAATTCCTCGAAATCGTCCCCTTGCAGCGAGCCGGCCCAACTGTCGAAGACCTTCACCACCTCGGCCCCGGCCTCGACCTGGGCAAGCAGATATTCGACCGTCGCCTCCGTCACCCGCTCGATCAGCGCCGAAAACGCGGCTCGGTCGGCAGCCTTGAAGGCATGCGCCGGGCCCTGGTCGGGCGTGCCCCGGCCGGCCACCATGTAGGTCGCCACCGTCCAGGGCGCGCCGGCGAAACCGATCAGCGGCACCCCGGCGGGCAACTCGCGGCGCAGGATGCGCACCGTCTCGTAGATCGGGGCCAGCCGCTCGTGCACGGCCTCGGCGGGCTTCAGCGCCGCGACCCCGGCGGCATCGGTGACGGTGGACAGCCGCGGCCCCTCGCCGGTGACGAACCACAGGTCGAGCCCCAGCGCCTGCGGCACCAGCAGGATGTCGGCGAACAGGATCGCCGCGTCGAAGCCATAGCGCCGGATCGGCTGCAGCGTCACCTCGGCGGCCAGATCGGGCGTGTAGCACAGGCTGAGGAAATCGCCGGCCTGCGCCCGGGTGGCGCGATACTCGGGCAGGTAGCGCCCGGCCTGGCGCATCATCCATACCGGGGGCACCGGCGGGGTTTCGCCGCGCAGGGCGCGCATCAGCAGTCTGTCGTCGCTCATGGGGCCTCCGCTTGCCGCCCCCGATCTGTCCCCGGCGGGGGCCCGAATGTCAATCCGCCCTGACAGCCGTTGCCAGCGCCCGCGCGCTTGGCTACGACAGGGCATGGCACGCGCGACACCCACCCCCGACACCCCGCTGAAGATCGGCACCCGCGGCTCGCCGCTCGCGCTCGCGCAGGCGCATGAGACGCGCGCGCGGCTGATGGCGGCGCACGGCCTGCCCGAGGCCGCGTTCGAGATCGTGGTGATCAAGACCACCGGCGACCGGGTGCTCGACCGGCCGCTGAAGGAGATCGGCGGCAAGGGGCTGTTCACGAAGGAAATCGAGGAGGCGATGCTCGCGGGCGGCATCGACATCGCCGTGCATTCGATGAAGGACATGCCGGTGGCGCAGCCCGGGGGGCTGGTGCTCGACTGCTACCTGCCGCGCGAGGACCCGCGCGATGCCTTCGTCTCGCCGCATGCGGGCGGCATCGCCGATCTGGCACCGGGTGATGTGGTGGGCACCTCGAGCCTGCGCCGGCGCGCGCAATTGCTGCACCGGCGGCCCGACCTGCGAGTGGTCGAATTTCGTGGCAACGTGCAGACCCGGTTGCAAAAGCTGGCCGATGGCGTGGCGCGCTGCACCTTCCTGGCCATGGCCGGATTGAACCGCCTCGACATGCTGCATGTCGCCCGCGGCCCGGTCGAGAGCACCGACATGCTGCCCGCCGTGGCGCAGGGGGCGATCGGCATCGAGCGGCGCGCCGGCGACACCGCCACCGCCGCCCTGCTGGAGCCGCTGAACCACGGAGAGACGACGCTGCGGCTGGCCGCCGAGCGCGCCTTCCTGGCCGAACTCGACGGCTCCTGCGAGACGCCGATCGCCGGGCTGGCCGAGCTCGAAGGCAGCCGGCTGCGGCTGCGCGGCGAGATCCTGCGCCCCGATGGCAGCGAGGCGCATGCCGGCGCGCTGGAGGGACCGGCAGAGGACGGCCCCGTCATGGGCCGCGCGCTGGCGCGCGATCTGCTGTCGCGGGCTGGTCCCGGCTTCTTCGACTGGCGCGGCTGAGGCACACGAGCGGGTGATTTGCGCCCGTGGCCATGACGGGCGAGAGTGCTGCGCAGTCGATACCGGAGCCCGCCATGACCACCGAACAGCGCCCGCCCCTGCCGCCCTTCACCGCCGAGAGTGCCGCGCTCAAGGCGCGCCGCGCCGAAGACGCCTGGAACACCCGCGATCCCGCCCGCGTGGCGCTGGCCTACACGCCCGACAGCCGCTGGCGCAACCGTTCGGAGTTCTTCTCGGGCCGTGCCGCGATCGAGGCGTTTCTGACCCGCAAATGGGCGGCGGAGCGCGACTACCGGCTGATCAAGGAGGTCTGGGCCTTCACCGCCGCGCGCATCGCCGTGCGCTTCGTCTACGAATGGCACGACGCGGGCGGTGCCTGGCACCGCTCGCACGGCAACGAGCAGTGGGAATTCGACGCCAATGGCCTGATGGCGCGGCGCGAGGCCTCGATCAACGATGTCGATATCGCCGCGGCAGACCGGCTGTTCCACTGGCCGCCCGGGCCCCGCCCCGAGGATCACCCGGGTCTGAGCGAGATGGGGCTGTAGCGCCGCCATCCCGGCAGCCATGCGGCGGTCGCGGTCGCTAGCCGCCGCCGCCCGGTCGCAGCGCCGCGAGCGCCTCCATTGCTTCGGGGTTCGCCAGCGGCGAGAGGTCGCCCG
>JAVVFE010000437.1:0-2483 GCA_032251175.1 Thermohalobaculum sp. | reverse complement strand
GCGCTCTATCAGGCGCGGCTGACGGCGGCGGGGTTCGGGCCGATCACCACCGAGATCGCCCCGGCATCCGAGTTCTATTATGCCGAGGACTATCACCAGCAATATCTGGCCAAGAACCCGGGCGGCTATTGCGGCGTGGGCGGCGTGGGCGTCGGCTGTCCGATCGGCACCGGGGCCTGACGCCGCCCCTTCTCTCGCGCGCGCATCCGGCGTATGCCCGGGCGCCGATCCCGGCGAGACGAGAGAGGCGCCCGATGGCCACCTGGACTGCCCTGACCACGCTTGCGGGCGAGGCCGCCGCCGCTGCCCTGGGCGCGGCGATGGAGGAGTTGCTGCACCCCGCGCCCTATGGCGTCGGCGTGTTCGAGATCGAGGACGGCACCGGGCGCTGGGAGGTCGGCGGCTATTTCATGGCGCGGCCGGACGAGGCGGCGCTGGCGGTGCTGGGGGCGATGCATGGCGCGCGGCCATTCGCCGTCAGCCGGGTCGAGGATCGCGACTGGGTGGCGCAGGTGCGCCGCGAGTTGCACCCGATCGAGGCCGGGCGCTTCGTCGTCTATGGCCCGCATGACGCGGCCACCATCCCCACCCACCGCCCCGGCCTGATGATCGAGGCGGCGATGGCCTTCGGCACCGGGCATCACGGCACGACGCAGGGCTGTCTGATGATGCTGGACCATCTGCTGCGCCTTGGGCTGAAGGCGCGGCGGGTGGCGGATATCGGCTGCGGCACCGGCGTGCTGGGGATGGCGGCGGCGCGGGTCTGGCATGTGCCGGTGGTCTGCACCGACATCGACCCGGTGGCGGCGGCGACCGCGCGGGCGAATGCGGTGGCCAACCGGCTGCACCCCTGGGTTCGGAGCGGCACGGCGGCGGGGTTCCGCGGCAGCCTTGCACCATCGCGCGCGCCCTATGACCTGGTGTTCGCGAACATCCTGGCGGCGCCGCTCAAGCGCCTGGCGCCGCAGATTGCGCGGCACCTGGCGCCGCAGGGCCGGGCGGTGCTGTCGGGGCTGCTGCACGCGCAGGCCACGGGCGTCGAGGCGGTGTTCCGCGGCCATGGCTTCGTGGCCGAGAAGCGCGTGCGCCTTGGCCCCTGGTCGACGCTGCTGCTGCGCCGGGCGGGCTGAGCGCCCCCGGAAACGCGAAAGGCCGCCCGGATGGGCGGCCCGCGGTGTCGCGCCGGTCCGGGGGCGGCTGCGGCGCCCCCGGGTGCCTTGCGGTCAGAACCGGCCGGTGTTGGCCAGCGTGTCGATATCGGCGCGGGTGAGGCCGATATCCTCGAGCTGACGCGGGCTGAGGTTGTGCAGGATCCGCGCAGTCCGGCGCGCATCGCGCCACGCCTGGATGCGGGAAAGCAGCTCGGCAACGCCCGACACGGCGCGATACAGCGTGATCGCGCCAAGCGGCAGCGTGGACTGGGTGTTCGTGGTGATCGCCATGGCGGCGCCTCCTGAATCTGACATCTACATGGGTCTGCCCCATCGGTAGCGGGCAGATAGGGCTGCGCCGGCGTTCCAGCAATCGCCATAAATGCATGGCTGAGTTGCGGTTTTGCTGGATCTTGTGCGCCGCACAAAAGTGACGACTCCGCGGATGCAAAAACGACGGATTCGCAAGCACAAAAGCCGCTTTCCGCCGTCTGTGCGCTGGCGGACGTTCTTGTTTCGTGCTAGGCAGTGACAAAATGTCAGGGGCGCGCGGGGGTGCGGGAATGCGGGTGATCGGCTTCGATCCGGGCCTGAGGCGCACCGGCTGGGGCGTGGTCGACGTGGCGGGCAGCCGGCTCACGCATGTCGCGAACGGCGCGTGCCTGTCGGGCGAGGGCGATCTGGCGACCCGGCTGGCGCTTCTGCATGCCGAGATCGAGCGGGTGGTCGAGCGGTTCAAGCCCGATTGCGCGGCGGTCGAGCACACCTTCGTCAACAAGGATGCGGCCGGGACCCTGAAGCTGGGGCAGGCGCGGGCGATCTCGCTCTTGGTGCCGGCGCAGCGCGGCCTGCCGGTGGCGGAATACGCGCCCAACGCCGTCAAGAAGGCGGTGGTGGGGGTGGGCCATGCCGAGAAGGCGCAGGTCCAGCACATGGTGCGCATGCTGCTGCCGGGGGTCGAGCTGCATGGGCCCGACGCCGCCGACGCGCTGGCGATCGCGATCTGCCATGCCTGGACCGCGGGCACCGGCGCGCGGCTCGCCGCGGCGCTGGAGGCGCGGGCATGATCGGCAAGATCACCGGCCGGGTGGATTATGTGGCCGAGGATCACGCGCTGATCGAGGCGGCGGGCGTGGGCTACATCATCCACTGCGCGCCGGCGACGCTGGCGGCCCTGCCGGCGCCGGGCGAGGTTGCGGCGCTCTATACCGAACTGGTGGTGCGCGAGGACCTGATGCAGCTTTTCGGCTTCCGCTCGGTGGTCGAGCGGGAATGGCACCGGCTCTTGACCTCGGTGCAGGGGGTGGGGGCGAAGGTCTCGCTCGCGATCCT